>JAPVVU010000032.1 GCA_028571885.1 Gammaproteobacteria bacterium
ACCTTCACCCCGGATTTGCTCCGCTTCTTTAAAAGCATCCGCTTTAAGAATGGTTACCTGACGATCAGCTTCTGCAGTAATTCTAGCAGCGCTTTCATTACCCTGTGCTCTTAACTCCTTAGCAATTCGAGATCTTTCTGTTTCCATTCTGCGGAAAATTTTATTACTCACTTTAGGCGGAAATTCAATGCGCTTAATCCTCACATCAACAATACGCACACCAAAGTTTTTAACATCTATATTGGCAGATTTATTGATGTCGTCCATGATCACATGGCGTTCACCAGAAATAACTTCAAACATATTGCGTCGACCAAACTCATTACGTAAGCCTTCTTTTACGATGGTTGCAATACGTTCCTGAGCAATGTCCATATCACCACGCATGGAGACATAAAATTCTTCCACATCTTCAATTCGCCACTGAATAAAAGAATCAACCACAAGAATTTTCTTCTCTTCGGTTAAATAATCTTCAGGCTTAGCATCGAATGTCTGAATGCGCTTATCAAACTTACGCACGTTATTCACAAACGGTATTTTAACATGCAGCCCCGGTTGATAATCTGAACGTTCAATTTTACCCCATTTGAATAAAATTGCCGCTTCAATCTCTGACACGGTAAACAATGAAGCCGAGCCAATAATTCCCAGTATCAGTACTGCTATCGCGATTAATAATTTCATTAACGTCTCTCCCTGATGGATGGTCTGGCACGAGAGCTGTCAGAACCGTTTGAACGGAATTTGGAAGAACGATAATCAGATTGCTGACTGCCCTGTTGATAATTCCCTGCTTCTCTTACATCAGCACCCAAATTACTGCCTGCTGGCATATTTGCACCACGCATCATTTTATCTAATGGCAGATACATAAGGTTATTACTGCCCTTGGTATCAATCATCACTTTGCTGGTATTACTATAGACGATTTCCATGGCATCCAGATAAAGTCGATCGCGAGTCACTTCAGGCGCTTTTTCATATTCAGTCAGGACACTTAAAAAGCGTGATGTTTCACCTTCTGCTTCTGCAATAACACGGCCGTTGTAGGCTTGTGCACCTGCCACCTGCCGGGCAGCAGCACCACGCGCTTTAGGTATAACATCATTGCTATAAGCCTGAGCTTCGTTAATATAACGTTCTTTATCTTCCCGAGCAGCATTCACATCTTCAAATGCGTCCTGCACCTGAGCGGGTGCTTTAGCACTCTGCAAAGTAAATCGAGTAATAATTAAGCCCGTTTTATAGCGATCCAGAATTTCCTGAGCCAGAACACCAATTTTTGAAGCAATCTGACTACGTCCTTCTGTCAAAATGAAGTCCATATCATTTTTACCGACAATTTCACGTACAGCACTTTCTGAAACCTGTCTTAAAACCAGCCCCGGCTCACGCACATTAAAGAGGAAATGCTCGGCATTACTGACTTTGTATTGCACAGCCACTTTAATCTCAACAATATTTTCGTCTTTGGTCAGCATATGAGCTTCATGCTCAGTGCCGCCAATACTCAGGCTTCGTGAAGCACTGACATCAACCATCAGATAGTTTTGAATACCAGGCGCATACCACTGAATACCTGCTTCAACTGTTTTAAAAGCTTCACCAAACTGGAGCACTACTGCTTTTTTACCTTGATCGACGGTATAAATGCCTGATAAGGCCCATATACCAATAGCAATAACAGCGACAATAACAAACAAATAAGTTGGTGGCGGGCTACCAAAACGGCTGTCACCGGAACCACTGCTTCCGGAACCACTACCGCCTTTTTTGCCCCCGCCAAATAATTTACCAATTTTATCATTGAGGTTTTTTATAACTTCATCAAGATCAGGGGGCCCCTGATTATTGTTATTTTTATTACCCCAAGGGTCATTGTTTTTTGGACCGCCAGGTTCATTCCAGGCCATTTAATACTCCAGTTTTGTGCGTCATTCTCTTAAATAGAGAGTTAAATAATGAATCCTGTTACCAGGATACATTATTAATATTTTGCAAAACATGCTCTAAAAAGCACATCTTACACTAAATAAATTAAAATTTTATCGGACTCATTCCGAAGTGTCTAGCATTTTTTTGTCAATAAGCAAATCACTGAAACCAGATTTTTTCAGCAGCTTGTCGAACTCTCTTGATGAGGTTTCAATAGACACCAGCCAGTCTCCCCTCTCGTTATAACTTTCTTTCAGGATATCAACCTGATCATACAAAATAGCACGCCACTGACCTGCCTGAGCAGGCACTTTCAACTCATTTTGAACCCGATCTTTACTGAAAAATTCAGCAATACTATCCAAAAGCAAATCCATGCCGGCATTATCCATAGCAGATAACCAGACACGTAATATATTACCTGAATGATCCCGCTCAATGCGCGGCTGCTGATCTTTGAGCAAATCCACTTTGTTGTATACAAGTAATTGAGGTGTTTCCTCTGCACCAACCTGTTTCAACACAGAATTGACTTCAACAATATGTTTGTCACGATTCTCAGTATGAGCATCTATCACGTGCAGTAACAAATCAGCTTCACGGGTTTCCAATAGTGTCGCATGGAAAGCTTCAACTAGATCATGGGGGAGATCACTGATAAAACCAACCGTATCGGCTAAAACCATTGATAAATTTTTTGGTAATTCAACACGACGCAGGGTTGGATCAAGCGTTGCAAACAACTGATCGGCGACGTAAACACTTGATTTTGTTAATTGATTAAAGAGTGTTGATTTGCCCGCATTAGTATAGCCAACTAGTGATACTGTGGGCAATTCAGCTCTTTGACGAGAGCGACGGCTCTGTTCACGCTGTTTACGGACTTTTTCAAGACGTTTATTAAGTTGTTTAATTCGCATCCCTAATAGACGACGATCGGTTTCTAGCTGTGTTTCACCCGGCCCGCGCAGACCAATACCACCCTTTTGTCTTTCCAGGTGGGTCCATCCTCGAACCAGACGGGTTGTCATATGGCTTAATTGAGCCAGTTCTACCTGTAATTTACCTTCATGGGAACGTGCTCTTTGAGCAAAAATATCTAAAATCAGCCCTGTTCTATCAAGCACTCGGCACTGCAGCATAATTTCAAGATTTCGTTCTTGTGCAGGCGATAATTGATGATTAACCAGAACCAGATCAGCCTGATACAAATCGACAGCATCTTTAACTTCCTGAGCTTTCCCTGTACCAATAAAATATTTTGGTTCGGGTTTAACACGTTTGCCTTTTATAAAAGACAGCGGTTCTGCTCCAGCAGACAGGACTAAATCATAAAACTCACTTTGAGCTTCATCGCGTAGACTTGCTGCTTTTTGGAAAGTCCCTTCACTGTTTGCAGTCGGAGAATAGTGATTCACCATTGGGAAGTCAATATGAACCAGTAAGGCGCGTTCCCCTGTTCCTACGGGGCGATCAAACAACGATACCTATCCTTTTATTACACCATGTCCTTTTATTACACAGCGTGTTATTAAAGACGGCAGTTGTTTGACTAGGCTCACCAATATGACTCAATCTCATCTCTATCAGCAGCGTACTTTTAGTCGCCAGGGAAGCTAAGTTATGGATACTTATGAGTTATTACCTGAGGATGTTGTTGTCTCTTCATCAGTCACCAGTTTAACATTTCTTGCAGGGACGATGGTGGATATGGCATGCTTATAAACCATTTGGCTTACGGCATTTTTTAATAAAATCACAAATTGGTCAAAAGATTCGACCTGGCCCTGAAGTTTGATACCATTAACGAGATAAATTGAAACGGGAACCCGCTCCTTTCTCAAAACGTTCAAATAAGGGTCTTGTAGTGCTTGCCCTTTACTCATCATCACTTCTCCTAATTATCATTTTTAGTATTATTTCCTTTAATGCAAGCCGCCCCACATGCAGCAAAAGGTCAGTCATTTTATAGTAATTGCAAAAATATGTATATAAGCAAATCACGATAAATGACTAAAGCTTGCAATCCTCCTGTAAAATCACCTATGTCTCACTAAAATAAAAGCCCGTAGAACAAATATCAGTTGACTAAAATATCAATGTATATCAAAAAAAACAGCAAAGCTGAGTAAAACAGTCAATAAATATAGGTAACGCAAATATTCTATATCGATTCTAAAAAATAAAACATAGCGATATAATATGTCTCATTCAGGGTAAACCCTAGGTTTATCAATTAAAATCAATAGACAACAATTTATAAGTACCTTAGCATATACTTATATATAAGATAAGTGACTTTTTGCACTTTTAATTTTAGCTAAGGGCTTTCAACTTACTCTTTGGGAACATTTTTAGCCAAATAGTTTGCTAAAACAGGCTCCAGGTGATGAACAGCCTGCTCAAAAATATCATTATCTTCTGTCGCAATCCATAACGCATCTTCTTCTCGTCGCAACCAGGTCATTTGACGTTTAGCAAATTGCCGGGTAATCGTAATGCCTCGTTCTATCATTCGTGCTTTATCCATCTTGCCTTCCAGATATTCCCAAACCTGGCGATAACCAACAGCTCTCATAGAGGGTAAAGATAAATCCAGATCGCCTCGTTCAAACAGTCCCTGTACTTCTTCAATAAAACCCTGCTCAATCATATTGTTAAAACGAATCGCAATACGCTCTCTTAATAAATCACGTGATCTGGGAGCAACAATAATTTTATAAACATCCCAGGGTAATGCTTCAGCAAGATTTTCCTGTTGCAGCCGGGTCATTGTTTTACCTGAAATTTCATAGACTTCCAATGCCCGCTGTACTCGCTGCGGATCATTAGGATGGATTTTTCTGGCGGCATCCGGATCAATCGCCATGAGCTTCTGATGCATAAATTCGGCACCATAGCGAATCGCTTCAGCATCCAGTCTGCTGCGAATTGCTTTATCCGCTTTGGGTAACTCTGAGAGTCCATACAGCAAACTTCGATGATAGAGCATAGTACCGCCAACCAGCAATGGGATCTTGTTCCTGGCATGGATATCAGCCATTGCCGCCAGTGCATCCTCCCTGAAGCTCGCGGCAGAATAAGCCTGGGCGGGATCCAGAAAATCGATTAAGCGATGGGGGGCAACAGCCAGTTCATCTTTGCCAGGCTTGGCTGTACCAATATTCATTCCCTTATAGACCAAAGCTGAATCAACACTAATAATTTCAAAAGGATAGTGTTTGACCAGTTCAATGGCCAGATCAGTCTTTCCAGAGGCCGTTGGTCCCATGATAAATACTGCTGCAGGTTGTTTTGTCATTTTTTCAGATTTTCTACTCAAAGTGATTTTTTAAAACTGTTGGGACAGATCAAATTCGCTTTACATTAAGGTAGGTTGGGGTGAGGCACGAACCCCAACCTACGAAAATTTGTAAACATAAATCAGCGAAATTGATCAGTGCCAAACTGTTTATTTAAAATAAGTGATCCAATGTCGATTCATCCAAAATTTTCCACACCGCATGCTGCCCAATAGAAGCTTGTGCTATTCCGGATTGATGGACTTGTTCTGAAAGCATTTTTAAAAGACTTTCCTGTTCTGACTGGCTCAATGCAGCAGAGCGTATCGAATTTATAAACGCCTCTATTAATTCAGATTGGTCGACAGAAGAAGAGCTTTCAGCAAAAGATGCGTCTTTAATATTCTTCAAAATACGCTTAATAAAAGTTTCTGTATCAATTGTGCATCCCGGTATCCCGTGCAGAGACGGCAGGCTCCTGACCATCAGGGTGTCATTACCCAGTTGATTTAACTCCAGGCCCCAGTGATTCAAATCTGTCTGATATTGCAGTAAAAAATCAATTTCTGAATTGCTCAAAGAAACCGTTTCAGGTATCAACAATGGTACTTGCTGGTTTGGCTGAAACAATTGCTTCAATAAATACTGCTGCGCCCTGAGAATATGAATCACAAAAATCTGCGCATTCATATTATTCGTAATAGTTTGACTCATCAGGTAATTCGGAATTAAACAGCCAATAGAGCGTCCAAAAAACGATGATATTGCCTCATTTGCCTGTAATTGAGTCTCTATTTTTGAATTTGTATAGTGGGACGACTCAACTTTTTCTGTATTATAGAGCTGTTTCAGCCCATCAAGTTGTTCAGCTATATGATGTTGATTCAGTGATGATTGTATTTTTGGCTGGTAGCTTTTATTCATGAGCTGATGGCTCTTATTCATCAGCTGATGGCTATTTACATGACGGTATTGATTAACATACTCCCCTTCTTGAACACTCATTTTAGGTGATTGCCCTGCTTGTCCTGCCGATGTCAGAGACTCTGTTTCCATTCCGGGCTCTATTTCACGTACAAAAGAAACGGGTTCTGGAAACAGAGCCTGCTTCAGCGCGCTATAAATAAAATCATGAATCAATCGAGATTGCCTGAAACGTACTTCGTGCTTAGTCGGATGCACATTCACATCCACCTGTTGCGGATCAATTTCCAGATAAAGCAAATACGCTGAAAAAGTATCCTCCGGCAAGTATTCCTGATAAGCCTGTCTTAAGGCATGATTGACCAGTTTATCTTTTATATAACGACCATTAACATAAAAATATTGCCAGTCTGCCTGTTTTCTATGCCATTGAGGAGCACTCACCCAGCCCCATAAACGCAGCGTTCCCATATTGCTGAAATGATCCGAACTAAACTCAACTTTCTTCGCATGAGATAAAAATTCAGGTGAAAAAAGTTTGCTGATACGCTGCATGATTGCTTTTTCTGTCACCGCCCTGGGCAGGTTTCTTAATAATTTTTTATTGTGTGTCAGCTTAAAGGCAATATCAAATTGACTCAGAGCAATCCGTTTGACTATATCATCAATATGTTTGAATTCAGTTTTGACGGTACGCATAAATTTGCGTCTGGCGGGTGTATTAAAAAACAGCTCCCGAACATCAATCGTAGTGCCCTGAGAATGGGCCACAGGCTCTAGTTCCGCAGTATAGTCAGCAAAATCGCTATCAGTACCCGTATTAATCATCCAGGCCTGCTCCTGCTCCGCCTGTTTGCTTTTGATAGATAATTTTGACACCGCACTGATGCTGGCCAGCGCTTCACCACGAAATCCCAGACTCATAATTTTTTCTAATTCAGTCAGCGTCTGCAGCTTACTGGTTGCGTGGCGTGTCACAGCCAAAGCCAGATCATCTTTATTGATCCCTGTACCGTCATCACTGATGCGGATCAAGGCACTGCCGCCACGCTCAATTTCAATATGAATTTGATTACTTTGAGCATCAATAGCATTTTCCAATAATTCTTTCACCACAGACGCTGGTCGTTCAACGACTTCACCTGCAGCAATCTGATTGGCAAGTTGTAAACTAAGAGGTTTGATACGAGAGGTAACGGTTTAAGCTCCTATAACTATTATTTCCAAAAGACAGGTGTTTTCAGGGATTTTATGTTACAAAAAATAGATTGGCAACCAAAGTGCTCTATAAACAGTAATTATTGATGACATAGATAACTTTATTATGAATACCAGGAGCTGAATATACTTAAGATATTTTCTTTTGTACTCATGGATTGTCCCTAATTAGTGTTGAATAAATGTGATTCGTTTTATATAAGTTGGAGTTTACAGATTATTTACCCAATGAGTAAAGACCCTGTTTGTCACCTCTCGCATGAGGTCAGCCAATTCTGGCTTTGACAACTGATTATGAAAAGGTTTGTACCTCACATTTTGAGCGGTCAGCTGATTGAAACTTCTTAAAATATCTGATAAATAGACATTCTTTTTTTCTCCCAAGGCACAAATTATTGAAGTAACCAATTGAAAGATGGTGATATTTCTTTCTCTTTTGGTAAAACCAGTGACTTTGCCAAGTTGATTCAGTTTACTTTTGCTTAAAATCAGTTTTAGTTTTTTGGGGATTGTGCTAATGTTCATATCGAAGTCTTTTTTGTGAATAAATAGTTGTCTGGTAACTTCTATTTGATCATCAAATTGGCTTCATTTCAACCTCTAAAGCTCCTCCCTATGAAGGTAAATTAAATGAAATTTACAGTTTCTGAATTAAATTCAAATGACAGAGAGCAGTGGGAAAAGCTCTACTACGAATATGCGGACTTCTATAACATGCCAATGGATACCGCAATATTGGATACTATCTGGTCATGGATATTCGACCACAATAATAAATTCTTTGCTCTAATCGCAAAAATCGAAGCAGGTGATGCAGTAGGGTTTATGCACTGTCGGGAAATGCCGTCTCCATTGCGGGGATCTGTTTTAGGCTTTTTAGATGATCTGTACGTTAAACCTGAATATCGAGGTACTGGCTGTGTTCAGGAACTATATCAAGCGCTAAATAGATTTGGGAAAGATAGAGACTGGCCATTTATTCGATGGATAACAGCTGAAGATAATTACAGGGGCCGTGCTTCATATGACAAGATCGCAGAGAAAACACATTGGCTCACATATCAAATGCCTGTCGAATAAATAGGCGTACACAAGGCAAATGCACATGGACAAATTTAAGCTGCGCCACTGTGATCTGCAACGTTATTTTTTAAAGGGATATCAGCAAAAACATGTCACAAGGAAAATTTAAAAAATTAATTTCAAAGAAAGCGAAGAAAGGTATCAAGAATTACCCTATAGCCACAGTAGCTTTTTATGGCCCTAATGACAAAATTGCGACAAAAGTAGTCTGTGGAATTTTTAAAGATAAAGATTCTGAAGTTGAACCAATGAAAAAATGGTTTTCTAAGAGTGATTTAAGAAAATCAGAAAAAATCCTTAGTGAAGTTTTAGCTTTTATTGAAGAAAACAAGGTAAAATCAGTTGGAATGATGGATGGCATTATTGGTTGTCCTCATGAAGAAGGCATTGATTATCGAAATGGTGAATCTTGCCCAAAATGTGATTTTTGGAAAGGGCGTGACAGGTTTACTCATGAAAAATTACACTGACAAATAGAACATAACCAGGTATAAGGTATTGCAATATATTTACAGCGTTGATTGGTTATTGCCGACGTTGCTATGATACTTTATGACTCTCCTACATTAATCAGCTGCAGCCAATGTTTCACTGGCACTTTTGATTCAGTTTGCAGATGATGTAAGCAGCCGATATTAGCTGTTGCGATTACATCGGCACCATTTTTTTGCAGATTGTCTAATTTATTATCTCTCAATTTATTAGAAATTTTTGGATTAAATAAAGAGTAACTCCCCGCTGAACCACAGCATAAATTTTTATCCTGAACCGGAGAAAGTGTTGCGCCAAGGGATGTCAGTATCTGCTCTACGATTTCAGGCAAATGCTGACCATGCTGCAGACTACAGGGAGGGTGGTAGGCTATATTTTTATAGTTTGCATCCAGATCAAGCGGTGATAAATCTTCATTGTTTAAAACCTGACTAATATCCTGAGTTAGCGCTGCAATTTTTAATGCTTTTTCATAATAAATCGACTCATTGCCCAAAAACTTATCCACTAACCTCGGATAGTCTTTAACCATTACGCCGCAGCCGCTGGCATTACTAATAATAGCTTCAATACCCTGTTCAATAGAATCAGACCAGGAATCAATATTCTTTTTTATAAAGCTTATTGTTTGTGACTCCGCCTGTAAGTGATGCGTTAGTGCACCGCAACAGGCAGGTTCTTTTTCATTGACCACTTCAATACCTAATTTGTCTAATATCTGACTGGTTTTTTGGTGAATATCCGGACTGATCGCATTATGCACGCAGCCCTGTAAGAGCAGCATTTTACGGGATTGTTTTTGTGCTTTAAAAAAAAGAGTTTGCCGGTGATCTTCAGGCAATAATTTAGATAGTTTTTCAGGTAATAAGGCCTTAACAGAAACGCCGATAGTGACGAAAAAATTAAACCGTTTAGGATAAGGCATAATATTTAAAATCAGTTGACGCAGTAATTTTTTACGCCATGGTAATTGAACTTGCTCTGTTGTAAGCGCCTGGCCAATTTCTAATAAGTGATGATATTGAACGCCGGAAGGACAAGTGGTTTCACAATTCAAGCAGTTTAAACAATTGTCCAGATGCTGTTTGGTTTTCTGCGTGGGTTGAGTACCTTCTAAAACTTGTTTAATTAAATAAATCCGTCCTCTGGGTCCATCCAGTTCATCCCCCAATAACTGATAGGTTGGACAGGTTGCATTGCAAAAACCACAATGCACGCAGCTGCGGAGAATATCATTCGCCTGCTGTCCAATTTTAGTGTGTTTATAGGATTTTATTATATTAGTTTGCATAGTTTAAAATGAGTATTTATATTGTGTCAGTTAAATTCAGGCGCATTATAGATCAGGATAAATGCATCCATGATTAAGGATGGCATGGGGATCCATTGCAGATTTGATCTGCTGATGAATTTTCATCATTACCGGCGTTAACGGCTGTTGTTTAGGGGTACTTTTTAATAACGCACTGTCCATGCTATTGCCGCGAAATAGTTGTGCATGTCCACCCTGCAGCTTTGCATACTGCCTGATTTTATCAGCGGATTGATTGCTATAGAGCCAGCGCAACGCCCCGCCCCAGTCAATTAACTGCTTATCTTCGGCTAGCATATTTTGTTCAAAATTCTCAGTTCCTTTTGCAGGAAATGCCGGGAGTGATAGTCGCCAGAGCGGTTGGGAATGATCAAAGAATGATAATTGCTGTTCATTTAACTCAGACCAGAAAGAATTATTGACTTCATTTAGCGGAGACTGATTTTCACTTATCTCCTGATAAGAAAACGCGACCCCCTGTTCAGAACCTGCAAGACGAATATAAGCCTGACCATCTAAATAACAGGCCCCGGTGATGGGATGACCTGCCATTTGTAAGCTTCGAACATGATGACTAAATTGATTTGATGGTATCGAAAAACTGAAGGATTGCTGCTTTGGCGCCAATGGCAGTAGTTTCAATGAAACTTCAAGAATAACTCCCAGGCCGCCATAAGAGCCCGTTATCAGTCGGGAAAGATCATAACCCGCAACATTCTTCATTACTTCCCCGCCAAAATGTAATAACTCCCCACGCCCATTAATCACTTTACAACCGAGGACAAAATCTCGTGCAGAACCAGTATAAGGTCTTGAAGAGCCCGATAAACCAGCAGCAATGGTACCGCCAATAGTGGCTTTTTCTGAGTATCCGGGGGGCTCAAAAGGCAGCATCTGCCCCTTTTCTGCCAATATTTTTTTTAACTCCGATAACAATGTACCGCTACGGACAGTGATGGTTAATTCACTGGGAAAGTAATTAATCACACCCTGATGGGAAGCAGTAGAAAGTAAGCTGCCTGAAACCGGATGGATTAAAAATAATTTACTGCCATTTCCCTGAATCGACAGTGCCTGTCGGTTTTCATAAGCCATTCGAACCTGAGAAACCAGCTGATCCGTTTGATCCTGATTATTTGTATCTGTTTGTGAAGCCATAAATTAAAATCGTTCCAGTTCTGGATGCGGTAATTTGCCATGATGTACATGTAAAGCGCCAAATTCAGCACAACGATGCAATAAGGGAATACCTTTACCCGGATTTAATAAATTTTTTGTATCAAAAGCAGTTTTTATATCCAAAAACTGCTGCAGTTCAGCGGGGGTAAATTGAACACACATTTGATCCAGTTTTTCTACACCAACACCATGTTCTCCAGTAATAGTACCACCTAATTCAACACAGGCAGACAGGATTTCTCCACCCATTTTTTCTGTTTTTTCAAGCTCTCCGGGATTATTCGCATCATATAAAATTAATGGGTGCAGATTACCATCACCGGCATGAAACACATTCACAACGGCCAGACCATATTCATCCGATAAGTCATGAATACGCTGCAATATTTTTCCCAGTTGAAAACGCGGGATGGTGCCATCCATACAATAGTAGTCCGGTGACAAACGTCCAACGGCAGGAAAGGCAGCTTTTCGGCCCGCCCAAAAGGTTTTACGCTGCGCTTCATCTACAGCAATATGCACATCAATGGCACCACCCTGTTGAAGAATAGCCTGTACCTGCTCAAGTTGTGCATCCACTTCGGCAAGAGAGCCATCGACTTCACAAAGCAATATCGCGGCGGCATCCACCGGATAACCAGCATGAACAAAATCCTCTGCCGCTTTAATTGCTGACTTATCCATTAATTCCAGACCGGCTGGAATAATACCACCGGAAATAATCTTACTGACCGTTTCTCCTGCGGTGGTCACTTTATCAAAGGATGCCATCAACACTTTAATCACTTTAGGTTTCACCAGTAATTTAACCAGCACTTCCACAACGACTCCCAGCATACCTTCGGAGCCATGCATTAATGCCAATAAATCGTATCCTGGACTATCCAGCGCTTCACTGCCAATCTCAAGTAATTCACCTTCCATAGTGAGTACTTTGAGCTGCAGAACATTATGCACCGTCAAGCCGTATTTAAGACAATGTACTCCACCCGCATTTTCTGCAACATTGCCGCCAATAGAACAGGCAATTTGAGACGATGGATCGGGTGCATAATACAAATCATAAGCACTAACTGCATCTGAAATAGCCAGATTTCTCACCCCGGGCTGTACTCTGGCGGTAAAATTTTCCTGATCAATTTCTATAATTTTATTCAGTTTTGCCAGGCTCAGAACAATACCATTTTCAAGCGGTAACGCGCCGCCCGATAAACTGGTCCCCGAACCTCGTGTCACCACTGCAATCTGATATTTAAAACAAATACGAATAATTTGTTGTATTTGCTCAGTAGTTTCAGGTAAAAGAACCATCAGAGGTATTTGACGATAGGCAGAAAGTCCGTCACACTCATAAGGTTTTAAATCTTCAGATTCAAACAATAATGAATTGTCTGGTACTATCTTTGAGAATATCTGCACGAGATCGTGTTTGCTGATCTGGTTTTCAACACCCCAATCATCAATTTTAAATGTCATCAAATTACCTTATAATAATTCACAAACCAGCACTAGTTCGATAAAAAAATTGATTTAATATAACTACCTATTGTTTTTTTATCAAGAAATACTCATAATAACCAACTAAATTTATCAAGTATTAGGTTTCTACTCACATTTTTAAGGAATTTATCATGACCAACAGCTTTAATCCTTCAATCAGAACACTCATGGGACCGGGTCCTTCAGACGTTCCACCTAGAATACTGTCTGCTCTGGCCAGACCGACAATAGGTCATCTCGATCCTGAATTTGTTAACATGATGGATGAAGTGAAAAGTTTATTACAATATGCTTTTCAAACCAAAAATGAACTGACTATTCCCGTTTCAGCGCCCGGTTCTGCGGGTATGGAGTGTTGTTTCGTAAATCTGGTTGAAGCTGGTGATAAAGTCATTGTTTGTCAAAACGGCGTATTTGGCGGTCGCATGAAAGAAAATGTTGAACGCCTGGGCGCAACGGCCATCATGGTAGAAGATGAATGGGGTACAGCCATTGATATTTCAAAAGTGGAACAAGCCCTCAAGGATAATCCCGATACTAAAATTGTTGCCTTTGTTCATGCTGAAACCTCCACAGGTGCCAGCTCCGATGCTAAAGCCCTATGTGACCTGGCCCATCAACATGATTGTATTACCATTGTAGATGCTGTCACTTCGCTGGGTGGTTCTGAACTTAAGGTTGATGAATGGGGTATTGACGCCATTTATTCAGGCACACAAAAATGTTTATCCTGTGTGCCTGGTTTATCGCCTGTCAGTTTTAATGACAAAGCCATTGAAATAATCAAAAACAGAAAGTCAAAAGTGAATAGCTGGTTTTTAGATTTGAATCTGGTAATGGGCTATTGGGGTGGAAGTGCTAAACGTGCATACCACCACACTGCCCCCGTCAATGCTCTCTATGCATTACATGAATCACTGGTCATCTTAGAAAATGAAGGTCTGGAAAATTCCTGGGCACGACATAAGCATCATCACTTAGCGCTGCGCGCAGGTTTTGAAGCAATGGGACTGGAATTTG
>JAPVVU010000033.1 GCA_028571885.1 Gammaproteobacteria bacterium
TGCTTAAGAGTCTTCAACCAGTAATGGCTAAGAGTCTTCAACTGGTTAAGAGTCTTCAACTGGTTAAGAGTCTTCAACTGGTTAAGAGTCTTCAACTGGTTAAGAGTCCAACTGGTTAAGAGTCATTAATCAGCTTCAAGCAGCTAAGAGTCGCTGAAGGCTAAACACCGTTGCTTTAATATAAGCAGCTTGCTTATGGACTGTTCAGCTATTTTTAGAAAGATGGTCGTTATAAAATGCCAGAACGGATGTGTTGTTCCCGTTCTGGCATTTTTGTTTATAATTTGCTATTCCCGGACATACTCCTTTTCTCTAAATTCTGCTGGAAAACCCAGTAATTCAGATTCTCTTATGGGGCTGTTTTTGCTATGCTACACATTTTTACAGGGCGTTTTTTATAAAACGTTTTTTACAAAGCGGTTGTGTTCAAATTGCGCATTCGCCAACAGATATTATGGTATATAAACTATGGAACACATGAACGAGTTTGTAGAGATCAATTGGGTCATGATACTAATGTGGTTTTTCCTGTTGGGAATGATCATCAACTCATTTTTGAAATCAAGCTATGACATTAGTCCTCAGCAGGCAGTACAGTTAATGAGTCACGAAACAGGCGGTCTGGTTCTTGATGTCAGAGAAGACAGTGAGTATCAGTCAGGTCATATTAACGATTCTATTCATATTCCACTCAGTGCGCTTAAGTCACGGATGAGTGAATTAGATAAATATAAGCAGAAAAATATTATCCTGGGCTGTCGTTCCGGTAGTCGCTCCGGCAGAGCGTGCGGCATGTTGAAGAAAAATGGCTTTGAAAAAGTACATAATCTCCGTGGTGGTGTGTTAGCTTGGGAAAATGATAATTTACCAATGAAAAAAGGTTAATACATGTCTAAAATACAAGCAGATATTACTCTCTATTTGACTCAATATTGCCCCTATTGCGTTCGAGCCAAAAGCTTATTAAATGCCAAAGAAGTGAACTATACAGAAATTGATGTAGGCGCTCAGCCTGAACTGCGAAATGAGATGATACAAAAAAGTAATGGTGTGACCTCTGTGCCGCAGATATTTATTGGCAACACACATGTTGGCGGTTGTGATGATCTTTTTGCAGCAGAGTCGGCAGGAAAACTGGATGCTTTACTTTTTCCCTAACTTTATTGCTTACAAAAGTGGCATAGGAGTCTCAATATGAGTGATGCAGTGCATATCGTTTGTCCACATTGTGATGCGATTAATCGAATTCCCGCCAATAAATTATCAGCGGGGGGGAAGTGCGGCAAATGTCAGCAATTATTATTGCCTGGTCAGCCCATCGAATTAAATGCATCGCGTTTTAATAAACACATTCAAAAAAATGACTTGCCGATTTTGGTTGACTTCTGGGCACCCTGGTGTGGTCCCTGTAAAATGATGGCCCCTGTGTTTGAGCAGACAGCACGTCATTTTCAGCATCAATTAGAGCTGATCAAAGTGAATACCGAACAGGAACAAAGCCTGGGGGCTCAATTTAATATCCGCAGTATACCGACAATAGCTTTGTTTCATCAGGGTAAAGAGATTGCGCGACAGGCCGGTGCAATGGATCAAAACAGTCTGATCCAATGGGTGCAGAGTCATCTTTAACGTTTTAAAAAGTGATTTTGAAATATACGCTGAATAGTGGCACTATTAAATATAAATTTTTTTATTATAAGAATGAACAATTACTAAGAAAAATCAGGAATTATTATGGCAGATGAACAAGCAAATGAGAAAAGCGAAGAAGCAGTAGAGCAGCAGTTTATTATTCAAAAAATCTATTGTAAAGATCTCTCTTTTGAGACACCTAATTCACCAGCAATGTTCACTATTAAGTGGGAGCCTGAACTAAAGGTTGATTTGCATACAGCGGTTAATCCTCTGGGGAAAGACGTTTTTGAAGTTGTGCTGACTGTGACGGTTACTGTGAAAGTGGTAGAAAAAACGGCTTTTCTTGCTGAAGTTCAACAGGCAGGCATTTTTAATGTGACTGGCTTTGAAAAAACACAACTTGATGCTATGTTAGGCAGTTATTGTCCAAATATTTTATTTCCTTATGTCCGTGAAGTGATTTCTGAACTGGTGAATAAAGGTGGTTTTCCTCAGCTTATTTTACAGCCTGTTAACTTTGATGCGGTTTATGCACAGCATCTGCAGCAACGTCAGGCACAGCAGGAAAATGATGAATCAGCTGCTTCTGATGCGGTTCATTAATTTCGCCACTGAGATGCTTAAAAATTTAAGCAGCATAAGTACTTTTATTAATAAATGCATGACCAATAAAAGCATGACTAATATTGCATGAATAATCAAACTATAACTGTTTTGGGGGCAGGTTCCTGGGGAACTGCACTGGCTATTCTATTAGCTAAAAATGGTCATAAGGTGATCCTCTGGGGTAGAAATAAAGAAAAAATTTCCGCTATGCAGCAAGCAGGTGAAAATACATTTTTTCTTCCCGGCAGTGCATTTCCGGAGCTATTGAGTCTCAGCAGTGATCTGCAGCAAGCGGTTTTGCAAAGTGAAGAATTACTCGTTGTCGTCCCCAGCCATGCTTTTCGTGACACCTTACTGAAAATTAAAACAGTAAAACCACAAATTCAGCGTATCAGTTGGGCAACCAAAGGGCTGGAACCTGAAACCCACCAGTTGCTGCACAATGTGGTTGATGAAGTGTTTGAAAAATCAGTTAAACAGGCTGTTATTTCAGGGCCTACTTTTGCCACCGAAGTAGCAAGGGGTTTACCGACAGCACTGACGGTTGCAGCCAATGATATCAGCTATGCACAAGAACTGGCTCAATTGCTCTGTAATGACACACTGCGCCCTTATATCAGCCATGATATTGTTGGTTTAGAAATTGGCGGAGCAGCAAAAAATGTGATGGCAATTGCTGCTGGAATTGCTGACGGTCTGGGTTATGGCGCCAATACCCGTTCAGCATTGATCACCCGTGGCTTGCATGAAATTAGTGGACTATCCCGCAAACTTGGCGCAGAAGACCAGACCATTATGGGTTTATCGGGTTTAGGTGATTTATTATTAACCTGTACCGATGATCAGTCTAGAAATAGACGTATGGGTCTTGCCATTGGTCGCGGGCAGAGTATTGAACAGGCAGAGACTGAAATTCAACAAGTTGTCGAAGGCGTTCAGGCAGCAAAACAAATATATTCCCTGGCGCAGGAACTGGGAATTGACATGCCCATTGTTGAGCAGGTTTACCTGGTTTTATATCAGGGACTGGCACCGAAAAAAGCAGTGCAAAATTTGTTAACGCGAGATTACAAATCAGAATGAGTCTGTTATTAGATTCTTTATACTACAATATTTTATCGCAATGAAAAATAATCAGTCAATTGGTATTTTTGATTCTGGAGTGGGTGGTCTCTCAGTTTTACAACATATTCATCAATTATTACCCTTTGAAAACCTCATGTATGTTGCCGATAGCGGACATGCACCCTATGGTTGTCAAGATGAGTCCTATATAGAGCAGCGTTCAAGAGTTATAACGGAGCACTTGCTGGCGCAGGGGGCTAAAACGATTGTTATTGCCTGTAATACAGCGACAGCTTCGATTATTGAAAAATTTCGCCAGCAATACGGCATTCCATTCATTGGTGTTGAGCCGGGCATAAAACCGGCAATAGCCATCACTAAAAATAACAACATTGGTGTTATGGCAACCACAGGCACGCTTTTCAGTGACCGCTATAATGAATTGAGTCGGCGTTTTGCAGGTTCTGTTAATTTATACAACCAATCCTGTCCGGGACTGGCTGATCAGGTTGAATCGGGTTTATTAGATACACCTGAAACCATTAAATTATTAGAAAAATATTTGTCCTTATTAATGGCGAAGCAGGTTGATACAATTGTGCTTGGCTGTACGCATTACTCTTTCCTGAAAGTGCAGATCCAAAAAATGATTAATGATTCAATCCAGCTGGTTGATACCAGCCGTGCGATAGCAGAACAACTGGTTCGTGTGCTTGAGCAGGAGGCTCTGAAAAAAACGTCAGAGAGCGGTTCTATTCGCTATTTTACCACGGGCTCTATTAAAAATACCCAGGCAACCATAAACCGACTTCTTAACAGGGAAGTGGTAGTAAACTGTTTACCTTAAATTTCACATAGCTTGTTAAATATTTTACTCAGGAATTCAAATGTTTCATATTGCACTCTATGAACCGCGTATTGCTCCTAATACTGGCAATATTATTCGCCTGGCAGCGAATAATGGCTGTGAATTACATTTGATCGAGCCGCTTGGTTTTGACTTTGAAGAAAAAAAACTACGACGTGCTGGTCTGGATTACCATGATTTGGCTAATGTCACTCGATATGCAAACTATGTAGTATTTCTTGAAGCGATGCTGGGAAGAAGAATTCTGGCCTGTACCACCAGGGGTAGCAGAGCGCATGACCAACTGGAGTACCAGGCTGGTGATGTCTTATTATTTGGTTCTGAAACCCATGGATTACCGGATGAGGTTATGCAGACAATTGATCCCGGACGACGCCTGAGGATCCCTATGAAGCCTGATAGCAGAAGTTTAAATCTATCGAATGCAGTTGCCATTATAAGTTATGAAGCATGGCGTCAGAATGGATTTTTGGGTGGGCAATAATAGCTGCCTGAAAGGTTTCCCCTCAGAAGCCCTTTAAATTTGACTATAGGCCTTTTTTGAGATGTATTTATCTGAAACTTATCCTGTTTGATACTATAATTAACGATGGTAAGCTCTATTTGCGAATGATGAGAAATATTTGTGGCTAAAAAAAAGAAACTAGCAGAAATTGCAGAATTAGAAAAACAATTACATGATAGAGAAGCAGAAATTGAGTTGCTCAAGACTACTTTTTCTGAAATTGGCAGTGAACTTGATATAGAAAAGGTATTTCAGATTGTCGCTGAACGTGCTCGTGAATTGATTATGGCAGAAACAGTGCTGATTCCCATACTGGATGATGATTGTGAGGTGTATACCTATCGTGGTGGTGCAGGAAAGAATTCAACTGAAATCGTGGGTGAGTCCTTACCTTATAATTCAGGTATCTGTGGTTGGGTATGGAAACACAAGCGTCCCTGGTGGCGTGGCGTTCTGGATGAACTCAATGATGAAGATCGTAATATTTGGGAAAAAGAGGCTGGTTCAATCATTTTAGTGCCCCTGGAAGGCAGACAACATTTTTTAGGCGGTATTGCAGGCATTAATAAATTAAATGGTTCCGACTTTGATCGTCGTGATTTAAATTTACTTTCTATCTTTGCCAGCACTGTTGCCATCGTTATTGAAAATGCGATGACATTCCAGAAACTGGAGATGTCTAACCAGACAATGTTAGATTACCAGTTGCGACAGGAGAAATTAAATAAACAGTTGAAAGACAGTAGTCGTGAACTGGAATATTTATCGCTTTATGATCCACTTACCTCTTTACCGAATCGTTCACTATTTCATGATCGCATGACACAGCATATTAGTTATGCCGCTACTTATCAGCAGACGATTGGTTTATTGCTGGTTGACCTGGATGATTTCAAAAAAATCAATGACACGCTTGGACATGAAAATGGTGATTATTTACTTAATTTAATTGCTCAACGTTTTTCGGAAAATTTATTGCCGGATGAAACTTTAAGTCGTTTAGGCGGGGATGAATTTGTCTTTATTTTGCCTCAAAAGGATCAACTAAAAACACTTGAACGGGGACATGAATTACTGGAATTACTGAAAATACCATTTAAGGTTAATGAGACTGAAATTGCAATAAATGCCAGTATCGGTGCATCAGTTTATCCTCAACACGGTAAAGATATCAGTACATTATTACGTCACACTGATACCGCTATGTATCATGCAAAAGACATAAAATTAGGTATTTATTTATATGATCCTGATGTTGATGAGACATCTATCGGGCAGTTAACGATGACAGCTGATCTGCACAAAGCATTAGATGAAAAAAACTTTGAATTATATTATCAGCCGAAAATACATCTGCAGGATGATAAGCTCATTAGTGTTGAAGCGTTAGGACGTTGGGAGCATTCTAAGCGTGGTTTTATACCGCCCAATATATTTGTTGATGCCCTTGAGCAAATCGGTCTGATTGATCAATATACAGAATGGGCTATTAAAACAGCTTTAACACAGATTATTGCCTGGCGGGATATGGGCCATAACATTAAGATAGCAGTCAATATTTCAACACAAACATTGAATCACACGGGTTTTATCCATTTTTTAAAAGAAACAATTGTTGATTCAGATACGGGCAGTAACTTAATATTTGAAATTACAGAAAATCTATTTCTGGCAGAGCATGAGCGCTTATCTGAAACCTTACGAATAATTCGTGAATTAGGCATCACGCTTTCTATTGATGATTTTGGTACGGGTTACTCATCATTAAGCAGATTAAAGAAGTTACCAGTGAGTGAACTCAAAATTGACTGCTCTTTTGTGATGGACATGATTAAAGATCAGGATGATGAAGTTATTGTCAAATCGACGATAGATTTAGCTCATAATCTTGGCCTGACAGTTGTGGCAGAGGGCGTAGAAAATGAGGAAACCTATCAGCGTTTAAAAGAGCTGGGTTGTAATACTGTTCAGGGATATTTTATTAGTAAGCCCTTACCAATCAGTTTATTTAATGAGTTTTTAACCCATAGAAAAAAATGGCTGCTAACACATAAGATTAATTGAACAATTAGCCCTTACAGTCATTTTTAATGCGAACAAATAGTTTAATCAATGGCAAATTCAATACGTTCAGCCAATTTGTCCAGAGCCTTGCGGGCACACGCAGCATCCTTATCACCACCTGGGGCACCGCTGACACCAACCGCGCCAATATTGTATCCACCGGCAATGATTTTAATGCCGCCTTCCATGACAATAAGCCCCTTAATGTGATTTAACTCCTGCTGTATATCTGCTCGCGCATCTTTGAACGTACCACTGTCGGTCCAGGCCATAACCGTCATGTTGGCCTTACGCTCGGCAATTTCCAGAGTGAAGCGCGAAGCTCTGTCATCGCGTAATGCAGCCCGCATGAGACCAAAACGATCAACCACCACTGCACTAATGTGGAAACCATCCTTGCGGCAGGCGATGATGGTTTCATTAGCAATGTCACGAGCGAGTTCCATGCCAATACTTTTGTCAACAATAATATCACCTGCATATGCTGATACACTGCCCAAAACAAGCAAAAGGCTGAAGATCATCTTTTTTGTTATTAATCGTTTCATAATAAATTTTCCACTTAAGATTATTGATTCTTTATAGCATATTACACGAAGTTATTTTAATATCATAGCAAAAAAGGCGGCAATGCCGCCTTTTTTATTAGTTAAAACAAACGCCTGTATTACTCACTTTTTTTAGCTGCTTCTTCTGCTTTTTGTGCCTCTTCACGTTCTTCTTCAATACGTACATCAATATCAGCGGCTTCACGAAATATTTTTTCACCCAGGCTGACACAACCTAGTGGAATAACCAGCAGTGTCAGGATGGTTGAGACAAACACACCAAACAGGAGTGAAATGGCCATGCCTTCAAAGGTAGGGTCAGTTAATATCACTGCTGAACCTAAAACAAGTGCAAATGCCGTGATCATGATAGGGCGCGTTCTGGCCTTTACTGCGGTAATAACAGCATCATAAAGTTCCATACCACGACCGACTTCCACCATGGTGAAGTCAATGAGTAGAATGGAGTTTCGTACAATAATACCTGCCAGAGCAATCCAGCCAATCATTGATGTTGCTGTAAAATCAGCGCCCATAATCCAGTGGCCAGGAATGATTCCCAGCAGGGTTAAGGGGATGGGAGTCATGATGATGGCAGGAATTGAAAAATTGCCAAACTGCCAGACAACCAGCATATAAATAGCAATAAGTGCCACACCAAAAGCAATACCCATATCCCTGAATGTTTCATAAGTCACTGTCCACTCGCCTGTCCATTCAAAACCAGACTGCATATCTGTTGCTGGCGGCCCGGTATAGGTACCGGACATGGTAATGCCGTCAGGTGTTTTATAGTCTTTAAGACGCTCATCGACATCCATCATGGCATAAATAGGGGCAGCCAGACGACCGACGGCATCACCCAGCACAAATTCCACCGGGCGAAGATCTTTATGGAATATCATAGGGTCATGTTTGACCTTAACAAATTTTCCTAATTCACCCAGAGGTATCATGCGACCATCCTGAGTCATTATTGGCATTTCCCCCAGAGAGTTTAGATTGGTACGCGTCTCTAAGGGAATTTGTAATAAGATATAGGTTGGTTCAAGAATACGTTTTTGTTTAACATCGCCGACTTTGAACTGTCCCATAACCATAGCAAGATGCTGATTGATGGTTTTTGTAGAAACACCATAATAAGCTGCTTTATCCATATCAATTTCAAAACGCCAGGTATCCAGATCGCCGCGCATGAAATTATCGACATCATCAATGAGCTCAGACTCTTCAAATATCCGGGTCAAATCTGCTGCAACCTGACGGCGAGTCTCTGCATCTGGACCATGAACTTCAGCAACCACGGTTTGCAATACTGGCGGGCCGGGAGGCATTTCTACGACAGTAGTGGTTGCACTATTTGCTTTCTTAATAGGGGCAATCAGTTTGCGCACTGCAACGGCAATTTCATGACTGCTGCGGGAACGCTCTTTCTTGTGCAGAAGCTGCACATGAATCTCAGACTGCCAGGGATACTGGCGCAGATAGTTGTGACGTACCAGACCATTGAAATCAAAGGGTGCGGAAGTACCGACATAATCCTGTACGGCCAGAACTTCAGGTACTGTTTTAATGATTTCGACTATTTCTCGTGTGACACTGGCAGTATTCGCTAAAGAAGTACCATCAGGCATATCAATGACCACGTTAAATTCTGATTTGTTATCAAAAGGTAACATTTTGACGGTGACAGCAGTATTAACAAACATATAAATTGTCAGGAAAAATGAACCGATTAATGCGATAAGGAAGCCTCGTCCCCAGAGCTTATTATTGATCAGTTTGCCTAATACTTTGCGGAAAAATTTCTCCAGAACATCATCAATTTTTTTGTCACGCACTTCCATTTTTCGCAACTTTTTCATAGAAGGTAATAAACGAATGGCCAGCCATGGGGTAAAAATTAAAGCGGCTATCAGAGAGAAAACCATAGCAACCGATCCCAGTGCAGGGATAGGTTCCATATAAGGTCCCATCATACCGCGTACAAAGCCCATGGGGAGCAGGGCGGCAATGACTGTATAAGTCGCAAGAATTGTGGGATTACCCACTTCTCTGACCGCATCAACGGCGACTGCTGTAGTGGTAGCACCATGCTGCAGCCAGCGACTGTAAATGTTTTCCACAATAACAATGGCATTATCCACCAGAAAACCAATCGAGAAAATGAGTGCAAACAGACTGACCCGGTCAATGGTATAACCCATCAGCATAGCAACGAAGATAGTGACCACCAGAACAACCGGAATAGTAACAAGCACAACAATTGCAGGTCTTATACCTAATGAAAGCCAGACTAGAAAGGTTACCGCCATGGTGGCAACAAATAGCTTAAACATCAGGCTATTCACTTTTTCATTGGCAGTAAAACCATAGTTTCGGGTAACTTCAACATGGACATTATCCGGAATCATATAGCCTTTTAATTCTTCTACTTTAGCCAGCAGGTTATTCACTACACTGACGCCATTTGCACCATGCTGCTTGGCAATAGAAATAGTCACAGCAGGTGCGCCATCAGCTGTTTCAGATTTTTTCTGGTTGTCTGTGGAGTAATAATTCACTACATGTTTGGTGTCTTCGGGTGCTTCGTAGACCTTGGCAACATCAGAAAGATACACCGGGCGCTGGTTATGAGAGCCGACAATTAAACGTTGAAAATCTTTGGCATTGGTAAAGAACGCACCACTTTCGACAAAGAAAAACTGGCTGTCCATTTCCACACTGCCGACCAGTTGTTCGGTATTATAACTTTGAATGACCTGAGCAATATGACCAACCGTAATGCCGTAACCAGAAAGTTTTTCTGGTTGAATATCAATTTTTAACTGCCTTGAACGGCCGCCCGTAAGAAAAGCATTACCTGTTTTGGGCACCTGTTTGAGATTTTGAATTAAACTGAAACCCAGGGTTCGGAGTTGTTCATCATCAACCTCATTAGACCATAATGTGAGAGCCAGTACTGGCACATCATCAATTTCTTTAGGTTTGATCAGAGGCATATCGCCCCCTGGAGGCATAATGTCCAGATTCGCCTGAACTTTGTTATGAGTCAGGATGATGGCGGATTCAATATCTTCACCCACATGAAACTCAAGAGTAATAATACCGCGTTCTTTATCACTCACCGAATAAACGTGTTTAATACCAGGGATTTCACTCAGTAAGCGTTCCAGAGGCTTAACCATGAGTTCAGACATTTCATCAGACGATACCCCCGTCTGCTTAAGAAAAATATCAATCATTGGTACAGAAATTTGCGGATCTTCCTGTCGTGGTGTGGCAATCAGACCATAAATACCAACCAATAACATCACAGTAAAAAGCAACGGTGATAATGGCGAATGAATAAAAGAGTCAGCTATACGTCCGGCAATACCAAGATCTTTATTCTTATCTTCACATGGATTATCGCATGGTCTATTTTTATTGTCGTTATTGCTACTGCTATTAGTCATGGGATTTTAACTCCTCACCTGATTGCTCAGCAGTCGTTGCAACTGTTTGTCCAGAGCGAGTTGAGGAGTTAGCAGTGGTTAAAATTTTATCACCTGCTTTGAGACCGGAAATAACAGCAAAGTGATCTTTGTCTGATGCGCTGCCCATACGGATCAGCTGCATTTTTAGATGATTATCGTCTTTGACCAGAAAAACGGCAGGCAGACTGCCTCGCCAGACGATACTGGATTTAGGTATTATGGGTAAGGCATTGCTTTGCTCGCTTTGTTCCCCAATTTTTACTGAGGCATACATTCCAGCGTGAGCAGTGATATTCAACGGCAGGTCAAGCTTGACTGTTGTCGTGTGAGCACCCTGTTCTGCCATAGGGAAAATGCGCGCAACCTGGACTTCAACATCTGCTTTAGCGCCATCTAATCTGGCGAGTAATTTTTGACCGACAGTCAGCTGGTTAAGCAATCGATTGGGAACTTCAATCTGAATTTGCAGGCGACTGGTATCTCCGAAAACAATGATAGGCATGCCCGGTTGGATAATATCACCCACTTCAGCCATTTTTTTCAAAATTTTACCGTCAAATGGGGCAATGCTGGTGGCATTGATTAAGTTTTCATCCAGCTCTTTAATGCCTGCCTGAGCCTGACGAATCTGGTTTTGAGCGGTTTCAATTCCAACCTGGTATTGATGCAGGTTAGCTGAACGATCGATGCCCCGGTTACCGCCGCGGCCGGAAGCATTTCGAACGGGGTCGGTCATTAAACCCATCACAGCTGGAATGCCTCCCATCATAGAGTTAGATTGTGAATTTGGATTTTGCAGTTCCCGCTGATACTGCATCCTGGCGTTACTTAAACCAGCTCTTGCACTGGCAAGCTGTGCCTCTGCAGAGCGTCGTTTGGCAAGCAGGGCACCTGTATCAAGAGTGACCAGAATCGTGCCCTGAGTAAAAAAATCACCCTCTGAACCAGCAATTGATTTAATGTCTCCGGGCATTTGGGCTGAAAGCTTGACTATTTTCCAGGGAATGACCGTACCACCCAATGCAACATGGCTGGACTGCGAACTGGTTTTGACCGTATAGATAAGTTCTTCAGAATCAGTTGCCAGTGCAATCGATGAGGTAAAAATACCACAGATCAGTGCGGTCGCGGCGAAAAGAGGCGTGACAGTAGGTTTCATGAGGATCCTTTGAGGGTTTGTTTATTATTGCTGTATTATGCTACTTTTTATGAAAAGTAATCTTTATTTATTTTTATCGACATTAGAATAAACTTATCTTCTAATATCGTAGAGTAAAAGAAATTGATATATAGCAAGGAACTTGAAAATTATAATAATTTTTTGATAAAAAAGCACCCACTGGTTAACGTGGGTGCTTAACGGGTATTTGCTTATACTGGATTGCTTAGATTAACTTCAAAATCATCTCCAGGATGCTCTACGGCAATATCTTCATAAATATGCTTGTTTTGCTCACTTTCAAAATAGATTTTTATTGCATTATCACCTTGTCCTTCAATCACAAAAGGATGATGGCTCAGATCGTGAACATCATGCAGTGTGATGGGATCGGTTGTGCTGGTTCTCATAATTAGACCCTCCTGTGTTTTAGTTCTGAAATACTCATGAAAATATAAAGTAACTTTATAAAATCAGGATATTCCGGTTGCTTACTTCTTTAAAACTTCTCTATAGATAAGTATATAGGATTATATTAATGTAAATATAATGTGTATCAATTACTGGCTTATTTAATCCTCGGTATCAGCACAATCATCATGGCGACAATTCCATATCAACAAAAAAACGATGAAAATGGATGTTAATATTGCCAGTAAAGATAAGGAGTCAAAGATCATAATATCCCTCCAGCCAACTAAGCTAGTTGGTAATGTGTTAAAAACAAATGAAAAGTGCTATCGGTGTAAATATTATTACCACGTCGCTCTGTGCTTATAATATAAAGTGCAGACGTATTAATGTTTTTTTCTCATAAGTTAAGTGTACTAAAAATTGATTTTAATTACTGTGACATATATCAGTAAATCATTAAATACTAATATAACTTGAGGTAATTACTTGCTGCGTATGATATTAGGTTTCACTTTATTAAATAATGTCTATACTTGAAATTAAATCAATTTTAACGATGAGAGTGTTTATATGGCAGTGAAGAAAAATAAAACAACCGATGATGTTTTGCTAATTTTATGTAAGTCAGTGAAGAAAATCCTCTCACAGACAACAAAGAATGATATACAGTATTCACCAATGGTACAAAAAATTGCAAAAACCTGCTTAAAACCAGACATTGGCTGTTTTGTGCTTTTCGAAGGTGCCTTTTCAGGCTTAATTATTATTAATATGTCTGCCGGTGCTGCGGTGGAGCTATATCAGGCCTATATGAGGCAGATGGGATTTCCTGAAGAGGAGATTTCAAATCATCATACGTCTGATGATGTTAGTAATGTGCTGGGTGAATTAATGAACCAGATTGTGGGTGATTTCCAGGGTGAACTGGAACACCAGTTATCTTTATCAATCAGCCAGACACAGCCAAGGATGCTGGCCGTCAATAAGGAACTCGTCCTGTCAATTAACGCTAATATTGAGAGGCCTCAATCACGACGAGTTATTTTTCGCACACAAAGCCATAAGACTTTTCATTTAGAAATGTCGATGGAAAGAACTGAATTTATTGAACTGAATGATCCGGATAATCAGGATTATCATGATCCAAATATCACTAAAGATGAACAGAACAGAGCCTTCTTAGAAGATCTGGATATCTAAATGCTGGTTTAAAAAGACAAACAGGTTATCCTCTACTGACCTGTTTATTTAATGATTACCTATCTTTTTGCTTAAAAGAATCATCAAAAAAGGGAAGATATTCCAACCAGTCTAGAACGGGCCCGTTATGAGCAAAGATGACGATGCCGTTTCTATCCAAAACAAAACTGCTGGGAAATCGTTTAGCAATTTCCCTGTCCTCAACTTTTTTACCATTAGCCAGAGTAAACTGGCTATCATCTTCGTTTTGCACGCCTGAATTATAGAGCGGCATATCAGTATAACGGTTTTTTTCAACCCA
>JAPVVU010000034.1 GCA_028571885.1 Gammaproteobacteria bacterium
GTACAAGTGTTTCTTACGCTAAGCATGTAAAAATTCTAGTCGTAGCTATTCATGGTATTGAGGCTGCAAAACTCGAGTGGCAACCAACAGTTGATCACCTCCAGAGCTCTTTGCCTCAACACAGTTTCAGTCTAATTCCATTCCCCCCCAACGACCTTGCAAAGATAAAAGACGTAATAGCAAACAATGAAATAGATTTTGTTATTAGCCAGCCGGCAATTTACGTTGATCTCGAAATAAATTTCGGTGTATCCAGAATTCTTACCATGGTTAAAGAAGGCGGTCTTTCTGAATTTGGTTCAACCATTATTACACGTGCTGATAGTGGGATTGGCAGCATTGATGAGCTAAAAGGTAAAACAATTGCCGGTGTTGCCAAACTGGGCTTTGGCGGCTGGTTAATTGGCTATAAAGAAATGCTGGACCATGGTTTTGAGCCATACACTGATGCAAAAAAAGTAACTTTCCTCGGCACCCAGCCAACTGAAGTCAACGCAGTTCTGGAAGGTAATGTCGATGCTGCTGTGATACGAACAGGTGTATTGGAGATGTTATCAAAAAAAGGCAAAGTCAATCTTGCTGACTTCAGGGTTTTATCACCGAAGAAATACCCTCACTTTCCCTTTCAGGTCAGTACACCACTCTACCCGGAATGGGCCTTTGCAAAGACCACAAAGGTCTCTAATGACTTGAGTAAATCTGTGGCATTATCCCTCTTGTCAAATAAGAACGATAGCAAAACTGCTCAAAAGGCGGGTTATTTAAAATGGACCTTTCCTTATGATTACCAGCCTGTACATAAATTGCTGCAAGAGTTACAGGTTGGTCCATACAAGCACTACGGAAAAATCAGTACGATTAATTTTATTAAACAACACCAGGCCGAGTTTATTATATTTCTGATCCTAATCGCTATAATTCTGATTATGAGCATAACTATCTATCGTTCCAACCTGATCCTTTCTAAAGGCAAGCTGGAAAAAGAGAAATTACTGGAACATATAAAAAACAGCCAGAAACAGTATAAAGAAGCACAGGAACAGGCCAGGTTAGGGCATTGGGTGCTTGATTTAGAGACCCATAAGCTGCACTGGTCAGATGAAATCTATCGAATCTTTGAGCTCAATGCACAAGAGTTTGAGGCCACGTATGAGGCTTTTGTTAATATCATCCACCCTGATGATCGGGAATTTGTTAATCAAGCTTATACAGACTCAATTAAAAACCGAATGGATTATGATATTGAACACCGATTATTGATGAAAGATGGCCAGATTAAGTATGTCCATGAGCGTTGTGAAACTGAGTATGATGATAATGGTAAGCCACTGAAGTCAATGGGCACCGTACTGGATATCACTGATCGCAGGCTGACTGAATTAGCACTTCAGGAAAGTAATGATAAATTTCGGGCACTCACTGAAACAACTCATGATTTTATATGGGAAGTAACAGCTGATGGTGTTTATACATACTGTAGTCCTCAATCAATCGACATACTGGGATATCGGCCAGAAGAATTACTGGGAAAAAGGCCCATGGATATCATGTCACAAGAAGAAGCTGAACGCGTCGCAAAATTTTTTAACAATGCTGTTGCACAACAGACACCAATAAAGGAATTTGAAAATATTAATATCACCAAAGATAGTCAGGAAGTCATTCTTGAAACCAGTGCTCAACCTTTTTTCAGTATCACAGGAGAGTTACTGGGTTATCGAGGGATTGATCGAGATATTACTCAGCGTAAGCAGGCAGAAATAAAACTGCAGTACATGGCGCATCACGATCCATTGACCGGACTTGCTAACAGAAGGCAGTTAATCACTGATTTTGAACATGAGTCAAAAAGAGCGGGTCGATATGGTAGAAAAATGGCATTTTTTTATTTGGATCTTAATCGCTTTAAAACGATTAATGATACGTTGGGGCATGAAGTTGGCGATAATTTATTAATATATATTGCTGAGCAGATGAGTAATCAGTTAAGAGAGAGTGATAATATTTATAGAGTAGGTGGTGATGAATTCAATATTTTAATCCCAGAATTTAATGACAAAGAACAACTTAAAGGATTGGCTGATAGAATTATTGAAAGTATTTCAAGCATTAAGCATTTTAGTGGAACGGAAATTGATATCGGCTGCAGCATTGGAATCGCAATTTTCCCGGATAATGGAAAAACATTGTCAGATTTAACATCTTCTTCTGATAATGCAATGTACCTTATAAAAAGATCAGATAAGGTTAATTATTGTTTTGATGACTGATAAAAAGAGGCTGTATTTTGAATAAAAACATCTCATTTAGCATAAGCTCCTTTAATCCTGAAAAACGCAGACTGCGTTTTCCAGGATTAATGGCAAGGATTGCCGATCAGCCTTCAGTTTCAGAACTTCAACTATAAGGAAATAATCCTTTGCAGGGCAATATTATTAATACTCTGCGCTTTTTCAATACTGTCAGATTCACTATAGCAACGAAATTCCGGCGCATTGCCTGAAGGACGAAAATGAATAATGTCACCATTATCAAAAGTAATTCTCAGACCATCAAGCGTATTAATGGTGTTTATACTGCCGAACTGAGGAAAATCAGATTCAATACTCGTCTTATTTTCTGTTTCTGTACCTTGTGTATATCGAGTAATTAATTGTTGGCTTTTTTCTGTAGCAAAGTTTTTAATTCGATCGCTATAAGTATAGCGCTGCGGCAATTGAGCAGATAATTGTGACAGTGAAACATTTTGTTCCACACTGCTATGTAATAAGCTCAGCAGGACAATAATTGCATCACGTGTCGGCAGTGCACTCAATAAATAATTATTTTTTCTAATAGGTGTCCCCAAAAGAAAACCGCCATTAGCCTCATAACCCGCAACAGCAGCATAATGATCCTCAATATAATGCTGCATTGCTTCAATCACATAGGGAGAGCCAATTCGGGTCCGTTTTACGTCGACAAAGAAGCCTGATTTTTCGACACAGGTATTTGAGCTGACAGGTGTCACAATATGATCAATATGCAGATATTGTGCACATAAAAAACCAGCAATATCACCCCGTAACCATTGCCCGTTTTCATCAGAAATTAATGGTCGATCAGCATCACCATCCGTAGAAACAATAGCATCAAGATGATGCTCGGATACCCATTGTCTGGCCAGTTCAATATCTTCTTTACGTACAGCTTCGGTATCAACAGGAATAAATTGTTCAGAATAGCCCAGTTTGATCACCTCAGCACCCAGTTTTTCTAAAAGTTCTGCTAGCATTTCCCGAGCAACACCGCTGTGCTGATAAACGCCAATCTTTTTTCCTGCTAAGGCATTGTCTGGAAACAGATCCAGAAAACGTTGTTGATATTCATCAAACGCCGTTGAATCAAGCGTTGGTAAACAATTATTTGTCTCTTTAAACTTCCCATGAGCATCAAAAACATCAGCAGGCAAAGCAATTATCTGCTCTTTTATAATCAACTCATCTTGTTTGAGTATTTCACCTGCCAGTTTATAAAATTTAATACCATTTCGATCCTCTGGAATATGGCTGCCAGTGACCATAATAGCCGGACAATTGTGGGCCAGACCATAAAGCGCCACTGCGGGTGTGGCTATCAACCCCGCATTAATGATCTGATAACCACTATCTGAAATCGCTCTGGCACAGGCATTAAGAATGCCTGGTGTGCTGTTGCGCAAATCACCTGCCAGGGCAATAGCGGGGATTTGAGCCGCTCGCTGAATGAGTTGCTGTGTCTTTTCAAGATACTGAATAAAACCCAGGGTATAGGCATAACAAACCTGATCAGTCATGTCATTGACCCGTCCACGAGCGCCGCTGGTACCAAACTTGACCTGACTGGTCTGCATCAATTGTTCAATTGTTGTTGTCATCATTCTCTGCACTTTTTTCCTCTAAATTTTTGTCATCTAAGCTTTGGTTATCTAAACTTTCGTTATCTAAACAAGTACTCTCAACCCTGCCATAGTGATCATCAAAACGAACAATATCGTCTTCACCAAGATAACTTCCAGTTTGAATCTCAATAATTTCCAAAGGAATAACACCTGGATTTTCCAGACGATGTAAAGTCCCCAGAGGGATATAGTTAGACTGATCTTCAGTCATAATGAATTCTTTTTCACCACAGACAATTTTTGCCGTACCTTTTACCACTACCCAATGCTCTGCCCGATGATGATGCATCTGTAATGATAATTTAGCGCCCTGGTTGACGATAATTCGTTTCACTTTAAAACGTTCTGTCTCTTCCAGAGTTTCATAACTGCCCCAGGGACGAAAGACCCGCTGGTGCAATAATGCCTCTTCCCGACGACTCTTTTTAAGCTGGTTGACAATCTTTTTCACATCCTGTGAGTGTGATTTATCAGCCACCAATACAGCATCTGCCGTTTCGACCACCACGCAATTATCCATGCCGATAACAGCAACCATACGTTCTTCAGCATGAATATAACTATTGGTCAGCTGGTATTTTAAAACATCCCCCTGAAGCACATTACCATCGGCATCATGAGCGTTGATTTCCCATAATGCCGACCATGAGCCCACATCATTCCAGTCAGCATCCAGAGGAATGACAACCGCCTTATCGGTTTTTTCCATAACGGCATAGTCAATGGAATCTGAGGGCGAGGCAGTAAAGGCATCAATGCCAAGACGGCAAAAATCTAAATCCTTAGTGCCTTCTGCAACGGATGTTTTCACAGCCTTATAGATTTCCTCAGACAGCGTCTCTAATTCTTGCAATATTGCATCCGCCTGAAACATGAACATGCCGCTGTTCCAGTAATATTCACCACTGTCCAGATATCGCTGAGCAGTATCTAAATCTGGTTTTTCAACAAATTTCTCAACTCTGTAAACATCTTCTTCCTGATTAAATAAATCTGCTCGTTTAATATAGCCATAGCCCGTTTCGGCTTTATCCGGCACAATTCCAAATGTAATTAACTGTCCCTGTTGGGCAATGCGGTAACCTGACGCAACAGCCTGATGGAAGGCATCCTTATCTTGAATGACATGATCAGCGGCCAGAATCAGCATAACATCATTTCCAGAGCTGCTATTATCAGAGCCTGTGTCTTTTTCCTGAATATATTCAGCCGCAGCACAAATCGCAGGCGCTGTGTTACGGCCAATAGGCTCTAAAATAATCTTATCCACGTCAACGCCAATATCTCTCATTTGCTGAGCCACTAAAAAACGATGTTCTTCATTGCACACCACAATAGGTGCGGCTAAGTCTTCAATCCCTTCTAGCCGGGCCACAGTTTCCTGGAGCATACTCTGCTCACCACATAATGATAGAAATTGTTTCGGGTTAAGCTCTCTGGACATAGGCCAGAGCCGAGAACCTGAACCACCTGATAAAATGACGGGAATAATCATATTTTTTACCTTTACCTTAATTTTCCGTTTCAAGGATGATTTTATTGGTTTTATTGCACTTATTATAGCGTTTATTATTTATCAGGCATCATAACATCAATTTCAGGATACACTTCTTTAAACTTATTCTGCAAAGCTTGCCTGGCATCATCATCACCATGTATCAAACGGATTTGTTTAGGTTTATTCCTCATCCGTTTTACAAAATTCAGCAGATTCGCCTGATCGGCATGAGCAGAATAACCACTCAAGGTGTGAATAGCCGCTTTGATTGGGTATTTCTTTCCTAAAGAACCAGAGGTGCCAAAGAAGACATAACCGCTTTTTTCATGCTGATGGCTTTTTTCAAGCTGAGGGCTCTTTTCATGCTGATGGCTCCGACCGTATTTTTGAATATCTCGTCCCGGTGTGCCCTGAGCCTGATAACCGGTAAAAAGTATATCCGTTCGTTCATCACCAATAAGTGCTTTCAGATAATTAACAATTCGGCCGCTGGTACACATTCCGCTGGCTGAAATAACAACTGCCGGTCGGGCTGTTTTTCGTAAATATTCAACCGTTTCCATATGAGTCTTGTGCTCATTAATTGTTATCAATTGAGAGAAATCCAGAGGATGGCGCCCCTGACGTAGTCTTTTCTGAGCTTCTGCATCCCAAAAATCTGATAATTGTCGATATTTTTCAGTAAATTCACTGGCCATTGGTGAATCGACTATAATTTCAATATTTTCCCAACTGTTTGTTTTATTAAGCGCATTTTTAGGCAAAGATATCTGCTGATAAATAATATTTTCCAGCTCATACAATAATTCCTGAGTACGCCCGATACTAAACGCAGGGATCAGCACCACGCCTCTATTTTTCACAGCCCGTTCAATAATTTTCTTTAAATATTTCTGTCTATGTCGACGATCACCATGGTTTTTATCACCATAGGTACTTTCTATAATCAGTTGATCGCAACCATAGGGGGATTTTGGTGCTGGAAGCAAGGGTGCATAGGGCGCCCCGAGATCACCACTAAAAACCACCTTGTGAACATCTTTTTGATGTCGAATTTCACACTCAATATAGGCTGAACCCAGTATATGTCCCGCTGGTTTCAGTTTAATTGCCAATTTATACTGACTATTATTCAATGCGATGGAAGTTTTTTTTCCATAATCTAAAGGCACCAGCATGGACTTAATATGACGGATAAATTTACTGATCAAATGACGATTTTTAGTGAAACCAATTTTTACCGCATCTTCCAGCACACCCGGCAGTAATATTGCCGTTGCCTGTGAACAGTAGATAGGCCCCTTAAATCCAGCAGCCAATAGATAAGGAATGCGTCCGACATGATCGATATGAACATGGGTAATGATTAATGCCTGTACACCTTTTAATGAGAAATCAATGGCCATTTGTTCATGATCAGAGCCCCCGGGTGATGTTTCAGCGCCCTGAAACAGGCCGCAATCAACCAGAATGCTATTATTTTTATCAATATGAAGCTCATGACACGAGCCGGTGACACCATTAACCGCACCATGATGAGAAATTTGTGCTAAATCCATATATTAGGTTCTTTATCCTTCTTCGCTGTTAAAAAGCGGCAGCTCAAAACTCTGCATAAGCTTGTCAGCTTCCTGCATTATATAGTCGTTAAAAACCATAGCAATAGGTGATAGTCGCTTTCCTTCCCGCTGCACAACATACCAATAGCGATAAATGGGAAAGCCCTCAACATTGAGAATTTTTAATGTTTTTGCTTTTAATTCCAGTTCAAGCGTATGTAAGGAGACAATTGCCAAACCAAGACCTTCTTCAGCAGCATGTTTAATGGCACGATTATTACTCATATCCATTTTTGTTTTAAAATCCAGATCATGTTCTGTAAAAAAACGTTTTGCTGCGCTGCGGGTACCTGAACCCTGCTCACGAACAACAAACTCTTCATTGGCTAATTCCTGCAAAGAAACATGCGCTTTATTGGCAAGATAATGGCTGGGACTGGAAACCACCACTAAAGGATTTTCAAGAAAGGGTGCCGACTGTAAATTATGTCCCTCTGGAGGACTGCCCATAATCACCAGATCACATTCATTTTTTTCCAGTAAGTCTAAGAGTGAACTACGATTGGTCACATCCAGACTGATACTGATTTCCGGGTAAACTTTGGCAAAACGGGCCAGGAGACGGATCACAAAATGATTGGCTGTACTGGCCACAGCCAGTTTCAGATGCCCTCGTTTCATGGATTTCATCTGGGCAATTGTCTCTTCCAGATCCAGAAGCTGCTGCAAAGTACTTCGAGCATACTCCTGCATTTCTAAACCAACTTCCGTCAGATAAAGTTTTTTACCCAGCTTTTCAATCAGCGGTGTATTGGTCTGTTCTTCCAATTGTTTTATCTGCATAGAAACAGCGGGTTGTGAGAGGTGAAGCTCTTTCGCAGCCCTGGTATAGTTCAGGTGTCTGGCGACTGCTTCAAAGACTTTGAGTTGCCGAAAGGTTAAATTCATATATAAATTCTTATCCAATGAACCTGCATTAACTGTCTGTTTTACAGGCTCGACTTTAAAGTTACAATTTTTATATCTCAAATATACATCAATAAAACCTTATGGTAAACATAAAATATTTAAGGTTTACTTTATAGTTAAAAGTTTGTATATTCTATTTTCTGATTTTACATGGGATTTAACTTTACTCAGCTAATGTTTTAAACAAAGTGATTTTAAAGACCTTGTTTTTTAAAGACCAAGTTTTGTAAAGACCGTTTAAAAACTCAGCTGTTGCTCTTGCAAAACGAAGAACACAGTTAAGTCATAAGAATTTTAATTAAGGAGTCCAATATGGATCAATCCGCACGTTATGCTGATTTAAGTTTAGATGAAGATACGTTAATTGCTGAAGGTAAACATATGCTGGTTGCATATACCATGCATTGTATGCCTGGCTTTGGTGGTTATTTAGAGACTGCTGCTCACTTCGCAGCTGAATCATCAACTGGTACCAACGTTGAAGTTTCTACGACTGATGACTTCACAAAGAACCTTGATGCGATGGTCTATGAAATAGACGAAGCAAAAGGCATCATGAAAATTGCTTATCCTAATGATCTTTTTGACCGCAACGTCATTGATGGTCGTACCATGATTGTATCTTTTCTGACGCTTGCTATTGGTAACAACCAGGGCATGGGTGATGTACAAGACGCACAGATGCAGGATTTCTATGTACCACCCGCGATGCTGGCTCTTTTTGACGGTCCTGCTGTTGATATCACAGATATGTGGAACCTCCTGGGTCGTTCTAGAACTGAAGGTGGTTATATTGCTGGTACTATCATCAAGCCTAAGCTTGGTTTACGTCCAGAGCCATTTGCAGAAGCAGCTTACCAGTTCTGGTTAGGTGGTGACTTCATTAAAAATGATGAGCCTCAGGGTAACCAGGTTTTCTGTCCTATGAAGAAAGTTTTACCTTTAGTTCATGATGCAATGAAACGTGCACAAGACGAGACAGGCGAAGCTAAAATCTTCTCTATGAACATCACTGCTGATGACCACAATGAAATGTGTGCTCGTGCTGACTTTGGTCTGGAGACATTTGGTGTAGATGCACCTCGTCTAGCATTCCTGGTTGATGGTTATGTCGGTGGTCCAGGTATGGTCACAACTGCTCGTCGTCAATACCCTAGCCAGTATTTACATTATCACCGTGCTGGTCATGGTGCGATTACATCACCTTCATCAGTTCGTGGTTATACTGCATTTGTATTGGCTAAACTTTCTCGTCTTATGGGAGCTTCTGGTATCCACGTGGGTACAATGGGTTACGGTAAAATGGAAGGTGGTGCAGACGACAGAAACATCGCTTACATGATTGAACGTGATAGCGCTGACGGTCCTTTCTATCATCAAGAATGGCGTGGAATGAAGCCTACTACCCCAATTATTTCTGGTGGTATGAACGCTTTACGTCTACCTGGTTTCTTCGAGAACTTAGGTCACGGTAACGTCATCAACACTTCTGGTGGTGGTTCTTACGGACACATCGATTCTCCAGCTGCTGGTGCAGTCTCTTTACGTCAGTCTTATGAGTGTTGGAAAGAAGGTGCTGACCCAATTGAATTTGCTAAAGAGCATAAAGAATTTGCTCGTGCATTTGAGTCATTCCCAGGTGATGCTGATTCAATCTTCCCAGGTTGGAGAGACAAGCTAGGCGTTCATAAATAATTTTTTAGCTTTTTATAAGTTAAATGAATGTTCAGCTTAAGTGCTAAGATGTAAAGGATGAGGTACATTAAGTGTACTTCATCCCAATCAGTACTAAAATTAAAAGCCCCTGATTTTAGGGGCTTTGTTTTTCAAGTTTTCAAGTTTTCAAGTTTTTTAATTTGATGTAAAAAGATAGATTCTCTTTGTATTATTTTCTTGCTTGTTTCTATTAACAAAAGCAAGAAAACAATACAAAGAGGATTTAGCCCATAACAATAATGTCGCATCCAGCTCATAGCAAAACAGCTGGTATAAAACCACTAAGCAGGTAAATAAAAATGAGTGATCAAAATATTGAGCAATACTTAATTAATGAAGAGCCTTTTTATCAAGCACAAGAAAATGAAGTGGCACTTTATGAAGCTGCTTATAACGGACGTTTACCCGTTATGATTAAAGGTCCGACCGGTTGTGGTAAGTCTCGCTTTATTGAACACATGGCATGGAAATTAAAAAAGCCATTAATCACTGTGGCCTGTAATGAAGATATGACCGCTTCTGATTTGGTGGGTCGTTACTTGTTGGATGCCAATGGTACGCGCTGGTTAGATGGACCTTTAACCATTGCTGCACGTATTGGTGCTATTTGTTATTTAGATGAAATCGTTGAAGCTCGCCAGGATACCACCGTTGTCATTCATCCTTTAACGGATCACCGTCGTAATCTGCCTTTAGATAAAAAAGGTGAGCTGATCAATGCACACCCGGATTTTCAATTAGTCATTTCTTATAACCCCGGTTATCAGAGCTTGATGAAAGATTTAAAACAATCCACTAAGCAGCGTTTTACTGCTCTGGATTTTGATTACCCAAGTGCCGACACGGAAGCCGGAATTGTTGCCAAAGAAGCAGGTATTGATATCGAGATCGCCGCTAAATTAGTTAAAATTGCAGAATCCGCCAGAAACTTAAAAGGCCATGGTCTGGATGAAGGTATTTCTACACGATTAATGGTTTATGCTGCACAATTGATGAACCAGGGCGTTGGTCAAAATGATGCTTGTCGTATGGCCCTTGTCAGACCGATTACTGACGATGCTGATATTCGCGGTACACTGAATCATGCCGTTGATGCAGTCTTTGGTTAATAAAGCTCAAGAGGAGGTTGATACTTTGGTTGATACTCTGGTTAATAAAAGCATGAACAGCATTGATGTAAGCGTTGATTTTTCTTTTCAGGGGGAACATTACACCCCTGTAATCACTATCGATCTGGATAGTTTTACTCAACAAAAAGAACCAACGTCTTTTCATCGTCTGATTGCCAATCATCATGAAATTGATTGCTACTCCTACTTATATGAAGTAATGGAGTCCAGTGCTATTTTTTATGGCAATCCTCAGGGCCTGGCAATAGAACATACACAAAATGATCAGTTTGATTTAGATGGCTATGTAAAGCAATCCAGAGAAAATGAAGTGCTTGAAGCACTTTTACACATTGCAAAAAAAGAAATGAATATCTCTGACTTTACTGAAAATCAACCACTTAAAAATGCATTATTACAAGCATATCGGCTTGGTGGCAGCTAAGAGCCTTCAGCGAGGTTAACAGCCTTCAGCGAGTTTAAAAACCATCAGCAATGTAATAAGTAACATTCGGGTAAACAGCATGGATCAAGAATTACTAGAGCAATACCGAAATCAATTAAAATGCAGCTTCGAACAGCTCGATGATACCTTTGACGACTGCATGCTTGAAGCCTTTACTTCCCTAAGCGATCAGGGGATCAAAGATTATCTTAAAGGGGCTTCATTAGTTTGTATGATTGGGCGTGGTTTTGAGCCCGTACTGGTCTATCTAGAAGAAATGCCTCAAGTGGCTAAAATATTGGGTGAAAGCTGCTTAAGCACAGTTTCTCAGGCCGTGTGGGAACTATCACGCTCACCTAATGGTAATTCCATTCCGCCTTTTCTAAATTCTATTGCCGAAGCAGCCCGTCGTTTAGGCAGTGAGGAATTATTTCAAAAATACCTCGATCTGTTATTCGATTTAGCAGAGAAAACAACCGGATCGATTCATGGGCATCACACCACCTTCCCAAGTCCAGGGCTACCGCTGCTACTGGCTAATATCCCTTATTTACTGAACCAATTATCACTTGAAGGCCTGCAAAATTGGGTTGATTACGGTGTTCGAAATTATCCTGATCACCCTGAACGCCAGGAAAATTATTTCTCACTGCAATCGGCTGATAGTAAAGCCATATTACAGCGTGAACGTCATGGCACATTATTTATTGATAATGAACGAAAGCTGAGTTTATATCTCAAAGCCTTATGGAATGTAAAATTCTACATGATCCCTTACTCCACTGGTTTTGATGAGCTGCGTAAACCCGTTCCCTATTATGACAAATTAGGGGTGCGTGTTCCTGATGTTTTAGATGACATTGTGGATGATAACAAAAAAGTGATCACCAAAGGCATCAATCGTTACCGTGCAATTCTTTCACATATGATTGCCCATAAACGCTGGTCAACCCCGATTGTCGCCGATAATTTCAGCCCTTTTCAGCGCGTTGCCATCGAAGCACTGGAAGATTCCCGTGTGGAATTGTTAGCCATGCGGATCTATCCCGGTCTGCGTTCAATTTACACTTCATTACACCCCCGCCCCATAGAGGATGATTGTAATAATGAAGTAGAATCTTGTATTCGCCATCGTTTAGCGATGCTTTCATACTCAATTTTAAACCCCGAACATGGTTATAGTAATCACGATATACTTGAATGCCGCGAACGTTTTTTTGCAGCAATGAATGAGAGTGAATCCAGCACATCAGAGATGGCCTCTATTGCTATTTCTTTTATCGCTAAAACACGTCGCCAGACCGATCAATTGGCAAAGATGTATTTTAAAGACACTGAAATCGACTATCGTGACGAAAACCGCCATCTCTGGATCTATATTGAACTCAGTGATGACGAAGACATGTTTGAAGATCGCAAGCAACAGTCGAAAAAAGAAGAGGAAGAGGATGACAAAGGTTTACCACCCAGGCACTATCATGAATGGGACTATAATACCAAATCTTATCGTCCTGACTGGGTGAGCCTGTATGAAACAATACACCCACCAGGAAATCCGGCTGACATTGATGCCTTATTAGAAAAGCATGCCCTGCTGGCAAAACGTCTAAAGCAATTGCTGGACTTACTAAAACCCCAGCAATATGTCCGTATTCGCTATCAGGAAGACGGCAGTGAACTGGATTTAGATACTGCTATACGTTCTTTAATTGATTTTAAGAGCGGTCATACACCTGATCCGCGTATTAATATGAGCCACAGAAATGATGGACGTGATATTGCAGTGATGCTGCTACTGGATTTATCAGCCTCATTAAATGAAACACCGGCCGGCAGTGATAAGACGATATTACAACTCAGTCAGGAAGCAGTCGCTTTGTTGTCCTATGCAATTGAGCATCTGGGTGATAAATTTGCTATTGCAGGATTTTCTTCCAATACCCGTCATGAAGTTCGTTATCAGCATATCAAAGGTTATAGCGAACACTGGGGTGATGATGTCAAAGCTCGACTGGCGGCGATTGAAGCAGGGTATTCAACTCGAATGGGTGCTGCTCTACGTCATGCAGCCCATTATTTAGGCAATTGTCAGGCGGACAAAAAATTATTATTAGTGCTGACCGATGGTGAACCGGCTGATATTGATGTCAGTGATCCGAAATTATTAATTGAAGACACACGTAAAGCGGTACAAGAACTGGATCAAGATGGCATTTATACCTTTTGTATCAACCTCGATCCTCATGCCGATGAGTATGTCCAAAATATTTTTGGTAAACAATTTTTAGTCATTGATAAAGTAGAACAGCTGCCCGAAAAATTACCCTATTTATTTATGTCTTTGACAGGGTAAAAAAATTTAGTGGAAGTTTAACCTGGAATAGATTCTTGAAAAGTGCGTCATTCCAGCAGCAGTTCATATTGAAAGACCGTATAACTGTGGCTAAATGGTGCCCACTGAGTATATGAATAGGTCATGCATTATTTCGTAATTTGATGCAATCCGAACAAAATAATGCATGACCTATTCATATACGATTTCTACATCGGGAA
>JAPVVU010000035.1 GCA_028571885.1 Gammaproteobacteria bacterium
GTTTTTATGTGGATGGCACCCGTAAATACACTGATTTTGATTTGGGACTCAATTATCGTTATAACTATAATTCGCTGGGTAATAAAAAGTTTTATAGAAACTCGGATCGTGATGCAGATACAAACAGCATCGGATTTACCAACTATATCTTTATCACTCCCGATGATATGTTGATTGCGGGAGCAGACCTGGAAGATGAAGATACTGATGGCGATGAATTTGATTATGATGGCTATTCAGTGTACCTTTCCTATGAAAAAACCTTCACTGTTAATACCAGGGAAATAGTTGTCAGTCTTGGTTATGATTACGAAGACAATGATTACGACAATATTACCCCTTCAATTGGTAAAAAGCGTCACGATAAACGTAAAGATTATAGCTTTGAGGTTGAATATCCTTTGACGGATTTATTCAGTACTATTTTTTACTATGAGCATATAGATTCGGATTCAAATCTGGAATCTTCTGATTATGTGGAAAATATTGTTGGACTTAAACTGGAAGCCAGGTATTAATTTAACCCCTTGTTCAGAAATGAGATGATCCGGCCTGCTGAACCTGTTTCTGGTATGTGAAGGCGTTGCTGTGTACAATACGCACTATAAAATGTAAACGTTTGATAGTGGGTTGTTTAGAGTATGCTTTTTGAAGTTAGTGACGAAGAGAAAAAGAAGGCAAAATTGCCTCACGATCTTTTTTTAGTTAATCTTATTGGTAACCATATCCTTACCTTTGTGGCCACTCTTGGCCTGGCAACCAGCTGGGCCTGGCCGATGCTCATTGTGCCTGTTGTTTCTTTTTCTATCCTTGGTGTCATTATCTATAAAGGTCTTCTGATTCGTAAAAGAGCATCACGTCAGAAAGAGTCCTGGTATGTGATGTGCCATTGGCAGATTGCTTTGAAGCGTAGTTTGTTTTTTATCAAAATGATTCTGGCAATAAGCAGCATAGCGGCAATCGGTCTCTATGGGTACACCAACCTGGGCTGGATGAAAGAAGCTGTTTTTGCCCTGATTGGCGGTGTGTGCATTCTACCTATTATGGTGACTACTCTTGTCCTCATCCTTATGGAATCGGACGCACTGCATCAGGCGGGAGACGGTAAGCTGCCGGATAAGATGATTGATCTATACCCTAATTTTGATGTAAAAATTATTCAAGCAGAACAAGTTGAGCAATAACTATGGTTAATGCAGTGTATCCAGGCACATTTGATCCCATCACCAATGGTCACATTGATTTGGTTGAGCGAGCAGCAAAAATGTTTGCCCACGTGACGGTCGCTGTTGCAAGCAACACAAGTAAACAACCACTGTTTAGTATGGATGAACGGGTTGATATGGCTGCTAATGTATTGAGTAATTTGCACAATGTTTCTGTTGTTGGTTTTGATAATTTACTGGTTGACTTTACCAAAACTCACAATGCCAGTGTTATTCTCAGAGGGCTTCGTGCGGTTTCTGATTTTGAATATGAATTCCAGCTGGCTGGAATGAACAGAAGTCTGGCACCCGACATAGAAACAATTTTTCTAACAACAGCAGAACAATACGCCTATCTCTCATCCAGTCTGGTTAAAGAAGTGGCAAGATTGGGCGGGAACATAACAAAATTTGTTCCAGAGCAAGTAATAGCTGAAATTGACCAGAAATTAGGTTAAAATTCACAGCTGTTCGGGGGATTAGCAAAAAATACTGACTTTCAGACCCAATAGCTTGTTGTTTGAGTCTATAGTTGGATTTTTACAGAATATTTTTAGATTATTTCGGAGGTTGCCAATGGCACTGTATATCACTGATGAATGCATTAACTGTGATGTGTGTGAACCTGAATGTCCTAATGAAGCAATTTATATGGGTGAAGAGATTTACGAGATCAATCCTGATCTCTGCACAGAATGTGTCGGTCATTATGATGAGCCGCAATGTGTCGAAGTTTGTCCTGTTGACTGTATACCAAAAGATCCTGAGCATGAAGAAACGGAAGACGCTCTGATGGAGAAGTATAACAAGCTGACGGGTAATGGTTAGCTGCCAAACCTTTGTTGGTAAAAAAAGATTGGTAAAAAAGATTGGTAAAAAAGATTGATAAAAAAGGTTGATAAAAAAGGTTGATAAAAAAGGTTGATAAAAAGCCCCTTAAATATTATTTTTAAGGGGCTTTTTTTTGTTTCCATATTACGCAGGCGTTTTTTTTACCCATTCTATAGGTGTACGATTAATTTTTGAGGTTTTTATGAAACGGATTATTTTATCACTACTGCTGTGTGTTTTTTCCTTGTCTGCTAATGCAGCTAAAAACATAGTAATACCACCAAAGGCAGCAATTGCAACTGCTCACCCAATGGCCACTCAGGCGGGAAAACAAATTTTACAGCAAGGCGGCAATGCGTTTGATGCCGCAGTGGCGATTACTGCCGCTCTGGCCGTTGCTGAACCCTATAGCTCAGGCCTGGGTGGCGGTGGATTCTGGTTGATACGAGATCATAAGCAAAATAAAACAATTATGATCGATGGCCGTGAAATGGCGCCTGAAAAGGCACACCGTGATATGTATCTGGATGCAGAAGGGAATTATATTGCCAATAGTTCAATGAATGGACCACTTGCGGCAGGTATTCCAGGCACAGTGGCTGCTATGGTGCATTTATCAGAGCAATATGGAGTTTTGCCGCTGAAACAGGTATTACAGCCAGCCATTAAAATAGCCGAAGAAGGCTTTCCAGTGACAGAGCATTATCAAAAAATGGCTGAGTTTCGTTTGCCTGTACTGCAAAAATATAAATCATCAGCGAAAATATTTTTGCAGAATAATGAAGTACCTGATTTGGGACATTTGATTGTCCAGGCAGAATTAGCCCGGACTTTGAAAGCCATTGCAGAGTGGGGAAATGCTGATTTTTATGCAGGATTTACTGCCAATAAAATGATTAATTCTGTCAGGGGAAATCATGGTATCTGGCAATTGAGTGATTTAAAAAACTACGCAATAAAAGAGCGTGAGCCCATTAGGTTTCAATATCGGGATATGGTGATAAGCTCTGCGCCGCCGCCTTCATCGGGTGGTATTGCATTAGCAACTATATTACAGATATTACAGGATTTTGATCTAAAATCCATGGATGAAATAAAACAAACTCATTTGCTTGTAGAAGCAATGCGTCTTGCTTATCGGGACAGGGCAGAATTCCTCGGTGATAGTGATTTTACAGAGGTACCTGCAGCACGCTTAACCGATGTCCGCCATGCCGATGAGTTGCGGGAAAGTATTAATTCTGATAAGGCGCTGTCCAGCAGCGATTTACCGGAGATAAATGCTAATCTTGAAATACAATCTGAAACAGTGACAGATCATAGTGAAGGAAAGAGTGAAGGTCAGGATACAACGCACTTTTCAGTGTTGGATACTCAGGGCAATATGGTTTCTGCAACCATGAGTATTAATTATCCTTTTGGTTCAGGGTTTACTGCACAAGGCACCGGAGTACTTTTAAATGATGAAATGGATGATTTTTCTGCCCGCCCAGGCACGCCCAATGCTTATGGTTTAGTGGGAGCAGAAGCAAATGCTATCGCTCCAGGCAAACGCCCACTGTCCAGTATGAGTCCAACCATTGTTGAAACAAAGAATGGCATCGCATTATTAGGTACGCCTGGAGGCAGTCGTATTATAACCATGGTCTTACTGGGGATTCTTGAGTTGGAAAAAGGTAGTTCACCAACAGAGTGGGTGAGTCGGCCAAGATTTCATCATCAATATTTACCCGACAAGATTTTTTATGAAGAAAGTGCCTTATCAGATGATGTGGCGGCTCAATTAGAACAAATGGGGCATCAGTTGAAACAGCTGGATTCTCCCTATGGCAATATGCAAGTGATCAGCTGGGATTATGACAAAGGCGTGCAGGCGGCATCCGATCCCCGGGTTGAAGGTGAGGCCCTTGTTTTTGATATACCATGAAGCAAAGTCAGAAAAATAAGTGACCAGAGGCTCAACAATGGCCATTAAGAAATATACGCTAAATAGTGACGAATTATCAACTATGAAGGAATAAATATGTATAGGCTTATGGCATTGCTGATTCTTGTTCCATGTGCGCTTTTCTCTGGCATATTAATGTCAGGCTGTGCTGAAAAGAAAACAGATGAAGCTTTAATTCAGGCACAGATAGAAACGTTACAAGCGGCTATAGAATCTCATGAGCGGGGAAAATTTATGGCCGTGATTGATGAGCAGTATCAGGATCAACTCAATAATGATCGCCAGTCATTGCAGCGCATGTTGTTGGGATTCTTTTTTCGTTATAAGGATATATCTGTTTATGTCAGCGGGACTCAAATAAGTATTCAGAAAATTCGTGCTGATGCACAATCACAGGTGGTAGTCACTGGAGGCAAAAATCTGCTCCCGGAAAGTGCGCGGCATTATCAGGTGCATAGCTGCTGGAAAAAAGTCTCTGATGAATGGCTGCTCAGTTGTCTTGAATGGGAATGAATTAAAACAAACAGTCTTGATCCCAACAGAACAGCCTTGAGCCAAAAAACAGCCTTGAGCGCAAAAAAAAGCCCCGCTGTTTCCAGAAGGGCTAAGAGTTTCTGGCTAATTTGTACCAACACATTAAAGTACAAATAGCTAAATGGTTAATGCCTGGGAGTCATAAATAGTACGAGTAAGGAGATCGTAATGTTTAAATAACTCTTCAGGTAAACACATCAAACAATATGGAGAGTATGTATATTGTTTAACATACTTAATATACTGCACTTAGCGTGCCAATTATGACAATATGTTAGTATGTTCTTATATAACACTATGATGGATGTTGTTGGCATGATTTTTGATTCATTGCTGTTAATGTGAGATATCATATTAGACACGAAATATCACACCTATTTTCAATGTGGACTGCGATATGACGATGTTTTAATGCATTGATGATTAGTTGTTCATTGTCTTTCTTTGTTTTTTACGAAAATAATTTTCATTATCATAATATGCAGGGGATTCATTTTCTTTTGACCAGCCGGGGATACCCAAAATAGGTAAAGGCGACAGATAGCGGGAATCAGAGAGTGCATTTTTCTGTTTAATGTCATCACATAAGAGCTGATCCAGCATATGATACTGGGTGATTTTATCTTGTCGATAAAAATTATCATCGACTTCAAGACAATATGCTTTGCCGGTAAAACCAATGAAGGGCTTAAATGCCTTTTCATACATACCATGACCAAAGACAAATGCGCCTATACTGGAGGGCTCTTTTTGTGAGTTTTCTCCTGGTGCCCCTTCTTCTTGTGACCATTGTTTAGTTGACCATTGTGTACGTGAATGGACGAACACTTCCTGCCACTGATGATTCTTTAATGCGTTTAGCAGAGCGGCATTGCTGCTGGCAATAATGATGCCTGACTCATCCAGATGAGTAATTGCATCACGACCCGGTGTTCTTTTTTTTCCTGGTTGTTTTTTTAATTCCAGAATATGCAGATCATTGAGCAGGATTTTAGTTTTTGGAAAGAGCAGCCAGATAAAGGCATTAAACAGATCATGCCAGTTTTTTTCTCGAGTACTGATAATGCCTTTTTTATACACTCTTTCTTCATAACTCATTTCAGGAAAAGGCAGTGTTTCATCCTGAGGTTTCATATCCAGTTGCAGTCCACTGGATAAAATGATGGGTTCATCCACTAGAGATAGCAGTCCCTCGCAACCCGGCCAATCCGTCCACTGCGTCTCTTTTAAAAGGATTTTAAGATCAGAAAAAATGAGGGATTTATTGAGAAAATCAGTATCCCAGTGGTTGATGATATTCTTAGCCATGAATTGAGCTTACCTTTCCATTCCCCTTCCACCTATCTTAACTTATCCTGCTTTAACTGTCCTGGTCACAAGGCATTGGCCTGGCGATGCCGTAGCCCTGAAGATAATCGACCTTCATCTGTTCGAGTTCAGCCCGGATTTTATCATTTTCAACATATTCAGCAATAGTTTTCAGTCCCATAATGTGGCCGATATCATTAATGGATCTCACCATTGCATGGTCTATAGGATCTTCAATAATATCCTTAACAAAGCTGCCGTCAATTTTAAGAAAATCAACAGGCAGGTTTTTCAAGTAGGCAAAAGAGGACATACCTGTACCAAAATCATCTAAGGCAAACAGGAAGCCGTGTTCTCTAAGTTGTTGTATAAAGCTGATAGCACGACTGAGGTGTTTGACTGCGGCACTTTCAGTCACTTCAAAGCAGATTATTTTTGGGGGGATCTGGTAAGTCTGCTGCTGATCCATAATAAATTGATATAATTTTTTATCACCAATGGATTGCCCGGATAAATTAATAGAACAAAAAGCAACTTTTTCATTTTTCTGAATTTGTGAAGCCAGCCATTTAAATGTTGAGCGAATAACCCAGCGATCCAGATCCGCCATCAATCCATAGTGTTCTGCTGCAGGCAGAAATGCACCTGGAGGAATAATATTATCCTGACTGTCCTGCATTCTCAGTAAAATTTCAAAATGCTGATTTTCCTGGCTCAAGGGATCAGAGGGCAGGATAGTTTGCTGATAAAGAACAAAACGGTCTTCTTCCAGTGCTTTTTTAATTTCAGATACCCATTGCATCTCGTCCTGGTGTTTGGCCGTTTCATTGTCATTGTCGGTACTTATATGTACCTGATTGCGTCCCTTGTCCTTGGCAATGTAACAAGAGGCATCAATAGTACTCATGATACTCTGGACTGATTTGGTCTCCCGGGTAATTGCTGAAATGCCGATACTGCAGCTCACACTGAAGATTTTTTCTTCCCAGATAAAACGAAAATCTTTAATGGACTGGCAAATTTGTTGTGTTATTTCTCGGGCATGGTCAATTGAGCAGTTTTCTAATAATAAGCCAAACTCGTCACCACCCAGGCGTGCTAATGTGTCATTTTTACGAACAGTATTTTTCAGTAATTGAGATAATTGCTTAAGCATTTCATCACCCGCTAAATGACCGCAAGTATCATTAATGACTTTGAACTGATCCAGATCCAGGTAGCAGACAACATGTTGAACATCATCAAACTGGGCGGATTCAAGGGCAAATTTGAGCCGCTGTTCAAAAGAGTAGCGATTGAGGAGAGAGGTGAGTGAATCATGGGAAGCCAGGTAATTCATTTTCTTTGTCATGGCCTGGCTTTCAGATACATCTCGGAATATAACGACTGAACCGGTGATCGTCTGTTTATCATCACGGATGGGATAAGCAGAGTAGTTAACTGGGAAATGAGTACCATCTTTGCGCCAGAAAACCTCATTTACAATAGAACGATGTGTTCCAGAGTGATATGCATCGTGGATAGGACATTCTTCCTCAGGAAAATATGAACCATCCTTGTGACTATAATGGGTTAACTCGTGCATTGACTGACCCTTTAGTTCGGCAAATGAATAACCAAACATCGTCTGAGCTGCATGATTGACAAAAGTACAGTTGCCGCTTTTATCTACGCCAAAAATACCTTCACCCGTTGACTCTAACAACATGCGCATTAAATCATTAATTTCCGTAAGTTCCCTGGAAGATTGCTCCAGTTGATTTTGTGATTCAATATGCTGTGCCTGAAGATCATAATGCTGGATGGCATATTCAATATCATTGCTCATCTCATCTAATAAATTAACGATATCATCGCTAAAATAGCCAGGTTGATCGGAATAAACGGAAAAAACACTCATCACCTGATGATTCTTGCAAATAGGAAATGAAGCTGCTGCTCGAATATTCATCTGTTTTGCATCAGTATGTGCAAACTGGGTGGTGGGATCATTGAGATAATCATTAATTATGATTCTTTTTTGTTTGTGAAAGGCAGTATTAACCGGACCCGAACTCTCTGGTAAATCAGGGGCAAGAGAAAAATTCATTTTTTCCAGACACTCTTTTGTTTCCCCTGCACTGGCAACAGGTTTCAGTGCATTTTTTTCAGTATCATAAGTACCTACCCAGGCTAGAATAAGGTGCTCCTGGCTGATGGCAATCTGACAGATTTCGTTAAAAAGCTTATTGGATGAATCCAGCTTCACAATGCTTTTACTGGTCTGACTTAAGGCATAATAAAGTGACTGCTGCTTAAGCAGTTGCTGCTCTCTTTTAGAGACAGTTTGGGCCATGTGATTAAATGCATGGCCCAGAGTGGTGAGTTCATCATGGCCGGAAAGCTCAATTTGAGTATCGTATTTTCCTGCAGTCAGTTTCTCTGAACCGATCTGCAGACTTTTTATCCTGGACAGTACCGTGCGATTCAACAGTAAGGCAATTAAAGCAAAAGAGATCAGCAAGCCTGATAAGTGGATGTTTACATTACGTATCAATAAGTCAGTGGTTCGCTGCTGGATAATCTTTGCAGGTAATTTAATACTCATTACTCCGCGCAGGTCACCGACTTCATAATTGTAAGCGCTATCATATCGATCCTGAATACTCCTGGGTGCATCTGCTTTCTTGCCATGACACTTCATGCAGCGTGGTTCAATAAAAATGGGCTGACTGAAATGATAGAAATCTTCACCTGAGTCATTGGTATAAGGGACAAAACGCTCAGTAAACTCTTTATTTTGCCGAAAAAAATGCATCGCTTCAAGTTCGATTGCATCGGCCATATTGCCGGGATTACGAGGCTGGTCTGTAACGTTATTAAAAGTGAGGCCGCTATTAACCCATTGCGTAAAATCTCGTGATATTCGACTAATCGCATGGGCGGGTAAAAATTCGATGGTTTGATTATTAATAGGGATTTTATGATTAAGAAAAATTTTTTGATAGACACCGCGATAGGCCATTAACACGCCGCGAATAGTACGTGCATTTTCTTTGATGCTGGCGATTACCTCAGCTTTTATCTGACGTTGGCCAATATAGCTGTTTACAGTAAAATGTATGAGAAAAATAATTGCAGTGGTGACAAAAACTTTTGTTTGCAATCGCATAATTGTCTATAGCCCTGATAGGTATTAGCATACATTAAGAGTCTGTATAGCTAAAAGTGAGTATAGGTAAGATTCTGGTTAAAATCCAATTTCAGAGGCGGGTACTTTTATGCGTATTTATGATTCAGGATTCTGCTCAATGCAATGGCTTGTGAAGTATTGGGAAATGATCAGATTGACCAACATTCCAGCGCTTTTCTGGTTGCAGAAGAATGTTGGTTATTTAACAACAATTTTAGCTTTTAAAGCGCTTTATAAATACACAGGTAAGCCGTATCGGTCTCCATTTTGACATCAAATGACTGATTGGCTTCTACGCGAAAGGTTTCACCGGTATTATAGCGCTTCCAGTTATCACTGCCGGGCAGTTTAACCTGCATCTGGCCACTGGTGACGGTCATTAATTCAATACTTGAGGTGCCAAAGGTATATTCCCCGGCAGCCATAACTCCGGCGGTTGCATCACCATCAACACTATTAAAGGCAATTGATTTAACCTTGCCGTCAAAATACTCATTTACTTGAAACATAACAATTCCTTGCGGTTTATTCTTTCTTTTTTCGGATTAAGTTTTCTGCTTAAGGTTTAATGGGCAGTCCGGCTTTTTTCCAGCCAAAAAAACCAGCGGAATAATTTTTCACATTAGTGTATCCCATATTATGCAGGGTTTCAGCAGCAAGAGGGCTTCTTAAGCCGCCGCCGCAATAGACTACGATGGGGGTGTCTTTACTTAAAGCAACTCGCTGAACGCGAAATTCCAGCCAGCCTCTTGGGATGTTCACATTTTGTGGTGCATCAATTTTGCCATCCATATTTTGAATCTCAGTAGCGGTGCGAATATCAATCAGCACCATATCAAGCTCTTCATCCAGCATTTTTTTTAACGCATTGGTTTCGATGAACGTGGTTTTTTTCTCAGCCTCTTCTTGTAATTGCGCGCCAGTGGGGATTTTTGCGGCCTCTGCCTGCGCTATTGGTGCAATAAAAAAGAGTGATAGACCCAGTAGATAAACGAGTGAGAGGGATTTATTCATAACAGAGCTCCTTGGTACTTGTGGGTTGTTTTTTATCCAGAACAGGCGTCTGGAATGCAGGATATGCTAAATTTTACTCGATCTGTAAGTGCTTTAATATTGAAATACGATAATTTAATTAATATACGCTGAATAGTTGCCATTTTTTATATCAGGATTTCTATCTATATTGCAAATAAAGCTCATCTGGTTTACTGTTTAGTTTAGTACTTTAGAAATTTGTAATTTCGTAAAAGTACTTATTCCAGTTTTTGTCTGCTTTAGACTCATTTTTAAATGAGCAAAATTATGCGCAAACCTTTTAAATTTAAAAAAATCTCCCTAAAAATGTCATTCAATGAAAGTGCCTTTGGCTGGGATGGTCTATCAACTTTTATTTTCTCTAATATTTTATTATTGGCTACCTTTGGCCTGGCTTTTGCGGGATTGTTCCTGCGCACATTAACGATAGCCCGCAATACGAATACCTCACATCTTACAAAAAAGACGTTACTCATAGCTGGTTTACGTCTGGAGAACGATCAGCCTGTCGATGAATTTAAAATTCGACTGAATCGAGTGCTGTCTTTGTTTGAGTTAATTGCAAAAGAAGGTGCCAATAAACAACCCTTAATAACACGGGCAGATGTTCAAATCATTATTCTTGGCGGCTTAACTGGAGGCAATAAGGTTTCTGAGGCGCGCTCTGGTGCTTACTATCTGATAGCTCAGGGAATTGATGCCGGCCAGATTGTTATGGAAGATCAATCAAGACATACCCTGGAAAATTTACAAAATGCCCGTGCATTGCTATTGAATCAGTTCGCTGAGTCAGTTAATAGTGATATTGTCTCTCAACTATCCACTCAACTATCGCCTCAACTATCGCCTCAACTATCACCTAAGTTATCAGAGGTCAATGCAGCCATCATTACTAGCCGTTATCATCTTTACCGTGTCATTACTCTGGCCAGTGGCTTGGGTATGACATTACAGCCCATTGCGGCAGAAGAGCGTTTTAACTTAACTTTTATCAATTTGCTGCGTCTGTTTAAAGAAGCTTACTATCTGCACTGGTACTGGAGTGGTAAACTATGGGTTTTTATCACGGCTAATAAAAAAAGCCAGGCTAGAATTACCTAGAGATATTTATTCATTGAGGTATCGTCATTCATGAAAAACTTATACCAGGAAGCAAAAAATTGCTTTTTAACCGATGATCCAGACGAGAAATTAGAATTGAGTCTGGAAATTGCGGGTGCCTGGAATAGTGATTTACTGGAATGGAAAGAAGGTGATTCAGTATTGAATGATCCGCCGTTACAACTTAAGCAGCCAGGGCACCCGGATAAGCCTGTTCTGGTGGAAGTCAGTAAGTTAAAAAACAGAGGTTTTAAATCGGTTCAGCAAAGAGCATCACTGATTCACGCACTTGCTCATATCGAATTGACTGCTGTTAACCTGTCATGGGACAGTATTTACCGCTACCGTCATTTACCCAAAGAATACTATGATGACTGGGTACAGACGGCCAAAGAAGAAACACAGCATTTTTACCTGTTACGACAGAGCCTCAGGGATATGGGCTATGACTACGGGGATTTTCCCGCTCATAATGAATTATGGCAGATGGCGGTTACTACGGCAGATGATCTCATGGCGCGTATGGCTATAGTGCATCGCGTACTGGAAGCCCGCGCTCTGGATGTGGTGCCTTTCTCGGTGGAGAAATTCCGCAGCATTGGTGATAGTAAAACAGCCGATTCACTGGTGATTATTGCCAATGACGAAATAGGTCATGTTAACTCAGGTACTCGCTGGTTTCGTTATCGATGTGAACAGGAACAGGTTGATCCGGACAAGATGTTTTTCACACTGATAAAGAAATACCTAAAATCAACGCCCAAAGGGCCATTCAACCGGGAAGCACGAATCAAAGCAGGCTTTAGTCTTGCAGAAATGCAGGAGTTGGAGCGTCTGGACACTGCATATAAACAGGAGCGTAAGATAAAGAATATGAATCGGTAATTTACTGCTTGATCACAAGTTTGTCTCCGAGGGACAGTTAAGTGTTCACACTCATAGTTTTGGCCCGTACCATCGCTCCAGGCGATTACTCTTTACTCACAATAACTATTATTGTTACTCTTGCTGCGCTTGTTTAAACTGAATGATCTTGCGTCGATCTTTTTTGCTGGGTCGTCTGACCGTATATTGCGGCATACCTTCAAACATCGCCTTACGTTCTTGAGTACACTTTTCCCTTAGCTCAATACTTTCCCGGGTTTCTTCATAAAGTGTCTGAGCAGTGCTTGCAGGGCCACGTTTGCCTGATAATTCTCTTATGATCACCGTTTGTTCGATAGATTCTTTTTTAATTCTGATGGTATGACCAATTTCGGCGTTATGACTGGGTTTAAATCGTTGACCGTTCAGGTGCACTTTACCGCCTCTGATCGCTTCGGTTGCCAGTGCGCGTGTTTTGTAAAAACGGGCGGCCCAGAGCCATTTATCCAGCCTGATTTTGTTTTTTTCAGCATTTTCAGACCTGTTGTTATTCTTACTCATAATGGTGCTTGCCAGAGATTATTTTAAAAAGATTGCAAAAAAAGTTGCTTAAAAATAGCGCAATTGAAAAAAAGCGTCTATAAATTATAAGTATAACTATAATACGAACTAATAAAAACCATGTTAACTTCTTTATTAATGTCCATCTGGATATTAATTTCCTGTGAAAAAATAAGGGAATTTAAAGCTGAAGTACATGTTTAGAAAAGGTAGAAGGTGTATTTTTATGGCTAGACCAGTCCGCATTGAGTATCCAGGTGCATATTATTATATTTCTTCAAAAGGAATAGAGGGCAAATCGATTTTTAATGATGTTAAAGATCGGCAGGAATTTTTACAGATTTTTCAGGAAGTTATCGGGCGTATGCAATGGGATGTTTTTGCTTATAATTTAATGCCTGATTCATTCCAACTCTTTATCAAAACCCCAAAACCCAATTTGTCTAAGGGGATGAGACAGCTTAACGGCATTTATACGCAGCGTTATAATGTCAAATATGAATCACAGGGTAATATTTTTCATGGCCGTTTTAAGGCAGTTCTGGTGGAAGAGCAATCTTTTTCAGATGTCGTCAAACATGTCATGCACATGCCGATTCTTAAACGCAAGGCACGTAAATTAGATAAGTGGAAGTGGAGTAGTTACCAGGCAACTATGGGTATCACTGAAGCACCGCAATGGCTAAACATCGCTGAAGTGCTGAGTCACTTTGGTAAGCAGAAAAAACGTGCTCAGACTGCTTTAGCCAAGACGCTTACAAGTATGGATAAAGATTTTGATATTGCCGATGATGTGAAAGGACAAATATTATTGGGCAGCGATATTTTTGTGAACAAGTGGAAAAAACAATTGGCGACAGGCAAGGTCATGGATAAGGCCAGACAGCGTAAGGCTAAAAAAGTCAAACCACTTTCTGATTTTGGTAAACGCTTTAAGAATATTAAAACAGCCATGGTTAAAGCTTATGAAACCGGAAATTATACCCTTGATCAAATCGGCAGCCACTTTGGCGTCCACTATAGTACGGTGAGTCGGACAGTAAAAAAATCAGGGTTTTAAAAGAGAAGTTGTAAGTTGTAAGTCTTAAGTTGTAAGTTGTAAATCAAAAGCAAGAGAAAAAAGTTATAAGACTTAAATCTTAAGACTTACAACTTCTCTTCTAATGAA
>JAPVVU010000036.1 GCA_028571885.1 Gammaproteobacteria bacterium
ATCATTTGGTGGTGTAAATGAGATACTTTGCCTTGGCATAATATATACTCCAAAATAATACTGGTTCAATATTACACCAATACTGCATCACAAATCAATTGATTTGAGTGTTTTGAAACTGTTTGTGGATTTATTGTTGGGTATAATGAAAGCTAACGTTTTAATAAGTGGCCGGCCGCTTTTGGCCGGTCCAAGTGTGCGTGTTTTTCGCACACGAACTTAATTTATTTGTTAGGTTTTTTAAGTTTCTTCATGATATCTTGTAATACTTCATCCGGTGTTTTATTAAGTGTATATATTGTTTCTGTTGCGAAAAGCTCATTTTCAAAGTGGTCGGTTGTCTGTTGATCCAAGAAGCAAAGTTGTCAGGCGACATCATCTACATGAAAGCAGCTTGCAAAAACACATCAAAAAAGCAGCTGAAAAAGCGATGATTGAAAAACATGTAAAATGCCATGTGTTGCGTCATTCATTCGCCTCCCATTTACTTGAATCAGGATCTGACATAAGGACAATACAAGAACTGCTTGGCCATTCTGATGTATCAACGACTATGATTTATACTCATGTGATGAACTCACCAGGAGTAACGGTAAGAAGCCCGATAGATTTTGATTGAAATTGATGCTTGTAAATTGCTGCTTTCTGGAAATAAATCATAAACTGATATCACACTCAAATGTCAGGTATAGGTCAAGCCCCCATATTAGCTGCTGTTGTATAATGATAAGTGTGTGCTGATTTATTTATTCCGCTTTTGATTATTGGGCAGGCAGGGGTGTTTTGCATCTTTGAGTTCATAGGCCTGCCCAAATCCTTTCACATAATTACCATCAATGGGGGTCAGGCAATAGAGTCTGAAATCACCCAGACCCGATAAAACTTCTATGGTTTTACCAAAACGTTCCTGAAGCTTATCTATTTTTTCCTGCCACAAAGAATGCTCCCTTGGCCAGATAGAGACAGTACAGGAATAGCTTAATCGTTTACGGGCAAATAAATTACGGGCGCTTTGTTCATCTTCTATTAATAAAACGGATAGCTTGCTCTGCTTATCATGATGACAGTTTAAATTCACACTATGGCTGGCGAGGCCGCTGAGAAAAACATAAAAACAGCCCTTCTCATCTTCAATAAATGGGGCATAACTGGCTAGCGGCTGACACTCTGGTGAACTATCTGATGACAAAGTCGCCAGTATGAGTGTTTTTTGCTGCTCACGGAATTGGCTGATTTCTTCTATAAGCATCTCTTGCGTCAATACTCTTTCTTTTTTTATCACTTATCCCGCCTTAATTCATTTCATATCAACCAGTGCCATTAGACCACAACAGTCTTCTCAGCAGCAAACATCCAAGAGGCCGGCCACAACCAGGCCGCACCCCGAACACCACTGGAATCACCATATTTTGCCTTCAGTAATTTTGTATTCACCTGATCTGAAAAAACATAGTCCTGCCATATTTCGGGTACATTCTGATATAAACGTTCGATATTCGATAAACCGCCACCAAGCACAATAACATCGGGATCGAGTATATTAATAATACTCGCAAGCCCTTTGGCCAGCCATCTTTCATATTGCTGCATAAACAATTCTGCCTGCTTATCAGCATAGTCTGCCTGAGCAACAATTTCCTGCGGTGAGCCTGCTGAACCACCTGATAACCTGAAACGATTTAACATGCCCGGTCCGCTTAAAAAAGTCTCAATACAATCAAACTGACCACAATAGCACTGCACTGTCTGAGTATAATCTTCTGCTTCTACTCCTGCTTCTGAGCGCCAGGGCATTTGATTATGTCCCCATTCTCCCGCGATGGCATTGGCACCCGTAATAGCCTGTTGATGTATGGCAATCCCACCGCCAGTACCGGTACCAAGTATAACCCCAAAAACAACCTCACATCCCGCAGCAGCACCATCTGTGGCTTCTGAAACAGTCAGACAGTTGGCGTCATTATTAATGCGCACAGATTGCCCCAACAGGGCTTGCAGATCATCCTGTAGAGGCTGACCAATCAGGCAAATTGAATTTGCATTTTTTATCAGGCCTGTTTTAAGTGACACTGCACCTGGTATACCGATACCGATGCTAAAGTCATGCAACTCATCAGCAGACGTGAGCAGCATGTTTTGGCAAAGATTTTTTTTTGTATGCTCAACCAGCTCAACAATGGCACTCAGCGTTTGAGCATAGTCACCCTGCGGCGTATCAATTCGATGCCTGAAGACCTCCTGGCCATTACTCATCAGGGCAATGATCTCAATTTTTGTCCCACCCAAATCAATTCCAAGGCGCATAAATAATTACTCTTCCCTTACTTTGTTTAAAAAAGGCATATTTGGGATTAGTGTAAAAAAGAGAACGCTGAATAGCAATAAGGAAAATAGTGCTGATGGCAATTCCCCTCAGGGCAAGAGGCGTTAGGGGAAATAGTGAGCATTCATTATTTAATGATCCGCATCAGAACCTGGCGTTTTTTATTGTGCTCGGACTGCGTCAAATCGCCCAATAATAAACGCCAGGTTCTAATGCTCATTGTTCACTGTTTCCCCTCATGGGGCCTACTTTTGGAGGAACAGTTATTTAGAAAGTGTTTAGCTCTGTATTTCAATGCCCGTTAAAGAAGCTTCAGCTTCATTACTATGACGTTCTTTCAATTGTGCAAGTAGTGAATCAAGCAGCGTAGAAGACTCTTTTTCCAGTTTTTTCATTTCATCAGAATGCAATAATTGATTCATGCCTTTGAGTAAATCAGCAATACCCTGTTCAGAATCGGCAAAGTTATTTATCGTGAAGGGGTTTTGGAAAAGATGGTCCATTTGTTTAATAAAATCGCTCATCTCTTTAAAACCTGCCTGCTCTGCAGGAAGCTTTTCCTGAGGCTGGTTTTGATAAGCACTATAAGTGCTGATGGCCGTTGAACGTGTTTCCTGATAACTGAGATCCAGTGAAAAACGCGTCAGTTCTTCACTATCAAAGTCCATCTCCATGGCTTTTTTAAAAGCTTGCTGTACATTACCGGAAAAGAAGTGATCAGAAACTTTAGCAATATCTTTTAATAAATCATCAATGGCTTTTTGTTCATCTTCATCCAGCTCACCCTGAACCTGATAACTGATCCCCGTGCTGGCTGAAATACTGCGTGACTGGCTAAAAACTGAACCGTCTTCATTTTGCATAAAACGTTGTGCTGACTGAGCACTTTGCTGCCTGAACAGATCAATGAGTATTTTATCGCCGTCATTTGTGGTAATTTCAATTTTAGTACTTTCATCACGTGAAAAACTGCTCTGCATAGAGGCTTGCTGTATGCGTGAAGGATCCTCTTCATCCTGCTCCTTAGCAATGGCATCCTCAATCAAGATGCCATTAACTTCTTTGTCCAGACGATCCAGTCCCTGTTGAATCAAATCATAAGTGGAGTCAACATCCTCTTTCACCTTGCCATTCAAGACACTCAGGCTTTCTAAAATATCCCTGGCCTCAGCAAATCCACGTTCAATTCCTTCTCTGGCCTTAGCCATTAATTCATTTTGTTTATTACTATCATCTTCTGACAAAATGCGTCCTGAAACAAAACCTAAAATACGTTCAGACACTTTCTCCGGGGTAAAATCATCGGCTTTAAGTCCTTTGAGCTCAATGCCTTCATCTTGAAAATACTTCTCAAGTTTATCGGCAATTTCTCGATTCAGCAGCGCCTGAGTTTTTTCAGGTGTTAACATACCAATTGACACCTTATCATCGGCCTGAGGTATCGATGTTTTAGACGTAAGGTTATGCTTGTACAGATTATTAGCCAAAAGCTGATTTTGTACGCTTATACCTGATAACGCTGTATCCATGATTAACTCCATCTTAATCAAAATTTCTATGCTGAACGGTTAATTTCTATTAAAAGTGCTCAATTTCACCTGAATTCAGAGCTATTAGCGTCTTAAAGCTATTTTTCTTTATTTTTTTTGTTCTGTTTCTTTTCATTCTACCCAAAATGAGATATATTCTACCGACAAAAATATATCTCCTTTTTGTTTGATGCTTATTAATGGAGTCATGAGGAAAGCAATGCGTCATCGAGTACAGATCAAACCAAGTGAACACCAGTTTTATGTCGAAACGAATGAAACCGTGCTTGATGCTGCGTTGCGCCAGGGCATAAATCTTCGTTATGGGTGTCGCAATGGTGCCTGTGGCGCCTGTAAGGGTAAATTGCTAACGGGTGATATTTACTATGATAACGATCCGATAGCATTAACTGATGATGATCAAGAACAAGACCTTGTGTTGTTCTGTAGCGCTTTAGCAGATTCGGAACTGGTAATTGAGGTAGAAGAAGTTGAGCTGGACAGTGCCATTGAAATAAAGACGCTGCCCTGTCGAGTCCATGAAATGGAACATCTTGCAGATGATGTCATGCAAATTTTCATTAAACTGCCTGCTGCTGAGCGTCTACAATTCCTACCCGGCCAATACATTGATATTTTATTAGAAGATGGTCGTCATCGCAGTTTTTCTCTTGCCAATGCCCCTCATGATGATGAATTTTTAGAATTACATATCCGTTTAGTTGAAAACGGACTGTTTACACCTAAAGTATTCAATTCAATGCAAAACAAAGATTTACTACGCATAGAAGGTCCCCATGGCAGTTTCTTTTTCCATGAAGATTCCAATAAAGATATTTTGTTAATGGCCGGTGGAACTGGTTTTGCACCCATAAAAGGTATCATTGAACATCTGATCAGTGAGCAGGTAACCCGCCCTATTTATCTCTATTGGGGCGTTCGAACTGAAGCTGATCTTTATATGAGTGAACTGGCTGAAAAATGGGTTGCTGAACAGACAAACATCCAGTTTGTGCCTGTTTTATCGGATGCGGATGATAGCTGGTCAGGTAGAACAGGTTATGTCCATGAGGCCGTGTTAGCTGATTTTGACGATTTATCTGCTTTTGATATCTACACCTGCGGTCCCCCCGCTATGATTAAATCAGCCGAACAGAGTTTTCTGGAAAAAGGTATGAACAAAAAGCAGTTCTTTTATGATTCTTTTGATTTCGCTAATGACCAGTAAAATATTAGCGTTAAGCATTAAGCTTTAAGAAAAAGCAAGAAGGAGGTAGTGACAGAGTCTGTGTTATCAGGCATGTTCCTATTTTGTCTTTTCTTAAAACTTAACGCTTAACACTATTCTTTCCCTAGCAAGCTGCATTCAGTGCAATCTTGACCGGTAATTCATCATTTAAGCTTATTAATTCTTTTGATTGAGCACTAAGAAGCAAGCCTTCACGATAACAGTTCATTGCTTCAACTGAATCAGCTAATTGAGTTTCATACAACTCCCCTAACACCTGAAACGCTTCTGTGCTTGGTGAGACAGCAATACTTTCAGAAAGGTAATCGCGGGCTTTACCCCATAGTTGGTTATTGATACTCAAGCGTCCCAGAGTCAGTAATAATTCCGCACTCCGACCATTATCACTTAGCCATGATTCTGCTGTTGCCAGCTGTTTGACAGGGTCTTTTTCCTGACCAAGTCCATAAAGCAGTATAAGCGAGGTATGCCAATGATGTTTAATGCCTTCTCTCGTCAATTCCAGAGCCAGCTCTTGCTCACCAATTGACAATAATTGCTGACAATAGAAATAGATCATCTCCGGCTCAGCACGAATTGCATTTGGCAAACGATTCCAGATGGATTTGAGTTCACCCTGATTTTTGTTCTGTATCGCCTGTGTCATCAACTGCTTACTGAGTGATTGCTCATATTCGCTCAATACACTATGCTCAAAAATATTATTTTTGCGTAACTCCGGCAGCAGATTTTCCAGATCTTTCAAACTGTTGAGCTGCTGATAAACACGAAAAAGCATTTTTAGAACCTGCTTATGTTTGGGCGCAACATTACGCAAGTGCATCAACGTTGCCAGAGCCTGCTCAGCCTGACCATCTTTAATCTGCAATTCGGCCTGAGTCAGGCCAATGGCAATATCAGCCTGAGGATCGCTTTTATGAGCCTGCAGTAAATAATTATCCCGGCGGTGCTGAGAACCCCCTTCCTGTGCAGCCCGTGCTGCAGCCAGATAATTTAAAAGAGGCATGCCGCTGCCATTGGCACTTTTGCGTAAATGTTTTTCAGCTTCTCGCCAATTGCCTTCTGCCAGCTCAATATAACCTTTATTACAATTTTTAATTGCCTTAACAGTTTTACGATTCTGATTCCAGCTGCCCAGTTTAATGGGAAAATTAATGGTTTTTACCAGTAAATACACCAGTAATAAAATACCGCTGATTAATAAGCTCAAAGCAGTGACCAGAAGAACCAGGGTACCTTCAATACTCCAGTCACCGTAACTGAGCAGTGCGTACCCCGGGTCTTCCTTTGCGATAAGAGCAATATAAACAGCGCCGATTAAAAAGATTAAAGAATAAAAAAGCAGTCTGATCATCGGTTGGCCTCTTGCTGCTTCTCAAGCTCATTATGATAGGAACGTAATACTTTTATAGAACCTGAGACATCCGGCATAGTTGTCGTAATACTCATACCCTGCAAAGTTTTTAATTCTTCAATGGCCTGTCTCACCTGAGGAACGTCCAAATCAAAAAATTCCTGCAGCCATTGTATTGCCTCATTTAAGCTGTCTGCAAAGAGTACCTGCTGTCCCATCAGTAGAGCACGGCGCGCAGTTTCTAATTTTAACTGAAGATTCTGCTGCAGAAAAAACTGTTGATCCGGTGTCATAAGCGCTTTAGGTCTTTCGTCCATCTGACGAAAGACCACCAGACCTCTGAGTTCACGTAAAAAATCTTTGCCTGCCTGTTCCAGATCACTGGCATCATGAGATGCTTTTTTCTCAATCAGCGCATCAATCTTATCTTTGGTATTAAGTTGCGTATATTTAATGGGCAAAGCAGAGACGGCTTTGATCACACTGCTCAACCGGGCAGCCATGCCCACAACATCAGGCTGCTGCAATGCCTTTAAACTCTGTATTTCATCGCGAATTTTAGTTCTTGATTCAATCGTGCCGGGATCACCGGTATCCAACAGGCGCGAATCAGCAGCTTCCAGCGCTGCAATGGCCGTCTGCACATCATTCTGTAATTGTAAACTATGGTTAGCGATCAATAAGAGATATTCAACTTCCGCCAGAACCCAGCCAATACGCTCACGTCCCTTTTGCTTGAACAGGACATCAATTGACTGAAGCATCTGCTGATTACTGACTTCAAGGGTTTTAGACAGGGTTTCTGTGGCACTCTGCTGGCTTGATACCAGATTCTGAAACTGTTGCTGCTCCGATGTAATACGCCCTATTTTATCACTAAGAGTCGACAACTGAGCATTGACATCACCATTGAGCTTGATTGATATGTCAGAAAGGTTGCTCCGTGTCTTTTCCAGTTGCCGGGTCAATTCAGATCGTGTTTTTTCTAAACTCTGAGACAAAAGAAACGTTGCGCCGCCTGCAGTCAGAGAAAATACCACCGCAAGGAAGATGAAGGCGGCCGCCGCACCAGAATTTGCCTTTCCAGTCTTAGCTTCCTCCATATTATCCTGCTCTTTTGTCTGGTCCGACTCTTTAATTGCCTTATTTTTTTCCATTGAGGTTTTCCACTTAACTTTTTGCTTAAATTTTCACTTAACTTTTTACTTAAAAGAGAGCTTATCTCTCTATTTGAATTGTATTTGTTATTTTCTTATTCTAGCCCATTCCAGAACACTTTCCAGTAAAGCGTCATCACTGGCCCTTGCTGCAATCATAATGTCATTTTTAAAGCCTAAATTTTGCGCGCTAAGACGCATTTTTTCTGTGACAACAACCAGTGGCGTTTGCCGCAGCTGTTGCAGATACGAATCATGCTGCTCATCAGATGAGCAAGCAATCATTGCCACTAGATTTCTTAAACCTTCATTAGAGGTCACGGTTATAATGTCGGGACTATTAGGGCCTCGGCAATTAGGGCCTCTGCAATTAGAGCCTCTACAGTCAGAGCCCCCGCCGTCAGGACCCCAGATAGATTCTAATACACTGCTTTGAAGCTCAGGCATTTTACGCTGATAAACTTCAATATATTCAACCCTGGCACCTCTTTGTTTCAAACTGCTTGCCAGTAGTTCACGACCACCCTGCCCTCTGAAAATAATAATTTTTTTATTGCTAACTTTATCGCTCTGTAAGCTGTCAAGCGCGAGCAATGCTTCGCTATTATATTGTTCTTTGGGATAAATATCCGGGGCTCGACCAAGCAGCTGCTGCATTTTTTGTGCACTGGCTTTACCAATAGTGACCAGCTTTAGTTTATCAGGTATTCTGCCCTGAGCAAACAGTGCTGCAAGTCCATGCTCAACTGCATTGGGGCTGATAAAAACAGCAAAATCTATTTCATTAATTGTATCAATAATCGCTGTCATCTTTGCTGACAGGGCAATTGCTTCAATTTTAATCACCGGCAGGCGTATTACCTGAGCCCCCTGTTCAGCAAGCAGCTCACAAAGTGCCTGCGCCTGATGCGCGGGACGAGTAACCAAAACCTGGATATCGACTAAGGAGTCAGTCGACATTTTTAACATCTGAAACCAAAGCACCTAAAACCAAAGCACCTGAAAGTAGAGTATCTGCAATCATTTAACCTGACTTCTTTCATAGTAAAGTTAAAATTGTATCAAATGTGAACAAAATTCTCGCTCTTTTCCTATTTTTGGGACTATACTTTGTTAAGTTTCAAAAAAATCGGATGATTAAGAAACTATTTTTGTCATTCTCTTGCAGCTCAGCTTAATCAACTGAGTACTATTACCAATAAGCACTGATTAAACACATGAAAAAATGCCCTGTCACCACTATTTTTATTGTTTTGCTGTTGAGTTTTTATAGCAATCTTGTGCTCGCAAAGCATGAGTCTGACTCTGAATCTCACTCACAGAGACCTGAAGTCATACAAATCAGAGACATCCGTGATACAGCACAATTAGCTCAGGCTCAGAATCTTCCCATTCTTATTATGTTCGGCACTGATGAGTGTCCCTATTGCCGATTACTCAAAGAGGATTTTTTAGTCCCCATGCTCATTTCAGGTGATTATACTGACAAGGTCATTATCCGCGAAGCTCATATTAACGCTGGCGCAGACATTACTGATTTTTCCGGAAAAAAAATCACTATTGATGAATTCAGTAATCGTTATGGCGTCACACTTTTTCCCACCATGGTCTTTGTCGATAGCAATGGTCAGGTTCTGATCGATAATATTATCGGCATCACCACACCATCGCTATTTGGCGGGACACTGGATGACAGCATTGATAAGGCGCTGTTGTTAACTAATAAAAAGTTAACTAATAAAAAGCTGACAAAGAAAAATTGGCCTGCCAGTAAGTGATGAATTTACTCTAAATAACTGTTTCTAAACAGTGAACAATGAGCATCAGAACCTGGCGTTTATTATTGGGCGATTTGACGCAGTCCGAGCACAATAATAAATGCCAGGTTCTGATGCGGATCATTAAATAATGAATGCTCACTATTTCCCCTCATGGGGCCTACTTTTGGTAGAACACTTATTTAGTTTTAAGTTTTAGCATCACCAAATTTAAAACTCACCCCAAAACACTATTTCTCACGACCTATGCTGTTGTTGAACAGCCTAAGTTCAAATTATACTTTTTTATTTTGACATCTTTGCACCAACCAGACTGGAAACGACTATGGCCATATAAAAAACACCCACTACTGCTTCCATATAAACAAGGAAACGAGCTAATGGTGACACGGGAAGCAAATCACCATAACCAAGTGTTGTCAGGGTCACGAAACTAAAATAGATAAAATCAGGTAAACTTTGTTTCCAATTCAGCGCGTTAACACCAATAAATGCATCCGGAATAAACTCTGCCACAAGTAAATAAAGCATTGTCCAGACAAGCCCTAACAGCAAAAAAATACAAATAGAGCCAATGATACTATTGCCTGTTATTTGACCTGAAAACAATGCCTGCTCTGTGGCTGGTTTTAATGTCAGCAGAAAAAAGAACAGCATGAGTATAATATGAATAAAATCAAGCTCAGCTCGATCTAACAGTGCAGTAATCAAAGCGATAGCTGCAGCAGCAATAACTAAACCTAAGCCTGTATTGAACAGATAGTTGATAGAACGAACACTCCAGATACCGATAATCATTGTGATAATTGTTGCTGCCACCACCAGGTTTTGTCCATAACCTGACATAAACTGATCCACACAAGCACTACTAAAGAGCAGAAAAACCAAACTCACTAATAGATAAGTAAAATTGTCTTTTTCAGATATTTTTTGTCTCATATAAATTTTTCCTTAAAAATCTGCTTTGCTATGGCCAAAGCAGGCGCTGTTATGTGATAGAGAAATCTTGTAAAAAACCTTTTGCATAAAACCTTTTTGTAAAAAACCAAAGCTATAAAATAAATTTCATGCTGATCCTGATTTGATGTTTGCTGGAAAAGCGTTGTTCGATTTTATGTTTCAAGCTCTGCAGTTCCTTATCATTCAATGCTTTTAATAACACTATCGTAATGTTAATAATATTCATATTATTTTCATATTCAATAGTGGCATTTTCGATCAGAATTTTCTTTTTATTAATAATAATTGCTTCACTTTGTAAATTTTTTATCAGTTGATAACGCTCAATACTCACACTATATGAACGATACAGCGGATAAGATAAGAAAACTAAAATGACCATAATAAGTCCCAGGCTTTTTTTACTTTTCACTGTATTAGAAAAACCTAAAAACTGAAATGTCAGTACCGTGGATAGTGTGATACCAATCAGGTTGGTGACAAAAAGCAAAAAAGCACCTTCAAAAACATAAAGCTCACCTCGCCCTATCCCTATCCCAGCCACAGCCAGAGGTGGTACTAATGCGACGGCAATGGCCACACCGGCAATGCTGCTTAAAAGTTCTTTATGTGCTTTAGTATAAGCAGCTGCAATACCAGAAATAACCGCAACCCCCAGATCCATCAGATTTGGATGAATGCGTGACTTAATTTCATTAGTTAAATCAACCTGGGGTATAAATAATGTCAGTAAAGTGGATGCTAACAGGGCCAGACTCACACCTATGGCAACTTTCATCATGGAGCTTATCAATAACTTATCATCACCTCTTAACAAGCCCATTGAAAAGGAAATAATAGGTGACATAAGCGGTGCCAGCAGCATTGCACCAATCACTATGGCTGCACTATTGGCAAACAGGCCAAAACTCGCCAGCAGAGTGCTCAGGAGCATTAAAACAAGATACAGAGAATTGATGTCGGCATCTGTGCGTAATTGTAAAAACAGATCTTTAAAGCGTTCTTCGGATGCCACTGAAAAAAAAGGTAAATCTTGTTTGAAATATTTCCCCTGTTCTTTTTCATCAGGTAAGTTATCAATACGAATAGCTTCTTTGTCTGTATTGGAAACAGGATTTAACTCCCAGAATTTTTCCGGTGCATTTATTTTTACTGCCTGTTTTATTATTTTAAAATGCAAAGGAAAAGACGCACTATTTTGCTCATCAAGTCTAATGCTGGTGGTTTCACTATTATCATCATTAGAGAAGGCCTTCATATCAATCGTTATTTGTTTGCTTTTAATATTTGACACTGCATGGGGTAACGTATCTTCTCTTTTAAAGTGAAAAACCAGAGAAAAAAGAAACAGAAAATATTCAACCGCTGAAAATGGCGACAGAATCATTAATGACAAACGATCAGATCGCATAGAACTTTTCTGATGTAAAACTCTGGTGAGATGACTGCCACGATTTTGATTAACAATAAAAACACCACTGGCAATGGTTTTTATCTGCTTGTCTTTTTCTGTTTCTATTGATAACTGTTCCATAGACAAAGAGAAAAACTGTTTTACACCCAGCAGAATATTTTGTAAAAATGCCCCCATTGATAAATCTGAATGCCAGCTTTCAAGCAGAGGAATTTTGCCGACAACCGCTTTAAACTGAACAATTTTACCGTTACATTCAAGTAAATTTATGGCTTTTGCCTCATCTCTTAAGGCAACTTCAATATTATCTTGAAGATTTGTTGATAATTGGTAGGAACGGCGTAATAATTTTTGTGTCGGCAAGGGTAGAAATGACACAGTGCATTGTTGCCCGTTAGCACTGTACCTATAGGCAAACTCCAGTAACTGATTAATTAACTGCATCTCACCCGCAAGGAGCAAATGATGCGCAATTGAAATATATTCCAGCGGGTCATTGAGAAACTGAGTCTTTTCTACAGCAGTAATTTGCGTACCATAGTCATTGTTTTTCAATGTTTCAATTAAGTCACCTGACAGTTCATCATAGATAAATAATGCCTGTTCCATATACTTCATAATAGTGTCAATTCAGTTATCTGGTTCATCCGTTCACTCTTCATGCCTTTTATTCCGCATTGAAACAAGAAAGCCAACGATGACATAATCATCGTTGGCTTTCAAGTGAACAAGCAAATGGTGAAGCTTAAGTGCTATTTAGCGCGATAATAATCCAAGAATCTGTTGTTGTGAAAAGTTTGCCTGACCATGCAATGCGGTTGCTGCATCTCTGAGTAATAAGTCTCGATTTTGCTCACTCACTGTCCTGGCATAATCAGTATCCAGGATACGACTCTTTGCCGCAGAGAGATTTTCTTCTTTATTGAGCAGGTTTCGTCCAATGCTTTCAAAGCGATTCATTGTCGCTCCAAATTCAGCTCGATTTTTATTCACCTCGGCCATAGATGTATCCAGCACTGACAGCGCATCGGAAGCCCCTCCCTGAGAAGACAGGTCGGCTGCGAAAAAACCACTACTGGTCAGTTCACTTTGCATATCAACTGTTTTAATCTTCACCTGATCGCCAGCATTTGCATCCACCTGGAAGCTTAATTCAGAATCGCTATTGAGGAGTTTCTGGCCATTAAATTCAGCCGATTCAGTAATACGTCTCACTTCATCCTGAATCATGGAAAATTCTGTCTGCAGTGAAGCTCTGTCGGTATCACTGAGTGAACCATTGGCACCCTGCATGGCCAAATCCCGGCCGCGCTGCATGAGATCGGTGATTTGAGCACTGAAACCATCCGATGTTTGTGCCAGTGAAATGCCGTCATTGACATTACGGAAGCCCTGGCTGCCGCCTATAATTTGCGCTGCAAATCGTTCAACAATCGCTATACCCGCGGCATCATCTTTAGCGCTGTTGATCCGTTTAGCTGAGGCCAGACGAGAAAAAGAGGTCGATAAATTATTATCATGCCGGTTAAGTTGCTTGCCGATAAAATTCGAGTTATCAATACCAAGACCCATAGTAATCTCCTGCTTTCATATTGCTTATATTGATATTATCAGCTTAAAATTAAAAAAAATCACTTATTATGTCTAATTTTTAACCAATTTATTCATTAGTATAGAGAAATGTGATGCACATCCTGGTTTATGGGGCTCTACACATTAGCACTTATTTTTAGTCTGCTTGAGCACCGAAGCTGTCATTTGAAAAGAATGGTAGGGCGTTCGAAATGTGGTGCTAAAAATGGATGATTGGATGGTATGGCTAGCCTTTCTGGGGAC
>JAPVVU010000037.1 GCA_028571885.1 Gammaproteobacteria bacterium
CAGAGGAAATGACTGAAACAGACAAACAAATAGAGACTGCAAATAATCAGTCCAGTGAACCTGATGAGGTTCTGCAGAAGCTGCAGCTAAGCAATGCTCTGCTCAAAGGGATAAATTCTCTGCCAGAGGAACAAAAAGAAGTGTTTTTACTGCATGAAAAAAGCGCGCTGACACTTCAGGAAATTGCACTGATCACAGAGAGTTCATTTGAAAGCACTAAAAGCCGCCTGCGCTATGCAGTTAAGAAATTACGTCAACATATGACTCAATATCTGGATGACCAGTATCTGCCCGGTCATCCAACGAAAAAGCAATTATGAATAAATTCTTATGAATAACTTCTTATGAACAAAAAAAACCACTCAACATCATCGCATAATAGTCAGGATGAGGCATTTTTTGAAGACTACCTGCAGGGAAATTCACAGCTATCCGATCTTTACCAAAAAGCAGACAGTCCTGAACCCTCTGAAGAGCTTAATCAAAGCATTCTTTCAGCTGCTGAAGCCTCTACAGAAAAGAGTTCTTCAGTCACTCCTGTAAGAACCCACTGGTGGGCTCAGCCCGCCTCGTGGGCAGCCTCAGTTGCCATTTTTTCTCTGGTGGGTCTTTTGGCACATAACACCTGGCTGGCAGAACAGGATGCCTCAGAAAAAGACTTTTTCCAGAAGCCTTCTATAAACAACCGTTCGTTATCCACGCCATTACCGGGCAAAGTCAAAGCTGAGTCAGACTTTCAGACAACCCCTTCAGCAAAGCCGCTGGCACAGGCAAAGAAACGTATTCCTCAAGAAGAAAAAAATGACAGCCGAAAACTGTTGTATAAAATAAAACCTGCACCCGTTATGCAGGCTGCACCAGCCTACATGAAACGCAATAAGACTGGCGCTGTATCAGATGAAGTTAATGCGCATATTGAGGCGCTGGAATATGCCGGTGCCCCCAGACAATCCCTGTCTGAAATGGAACAAAAAAAACAGCTAAGTCCCCCGGCAAAAAAAAGATATAAAGCCCATTCAACCGAGCAGCAGCTTTGGCTGGAAAAAATCAGTCAATTAATAAAAGATAATCAGCCTGATAAAGCTCGGGAATTGCTGTTCCAGTTTAGGCTAAAATACCCTGATTACCCCATAGACCCTGTAATTCTTCAGCATTTATCCCCATATTAAAAGACTCTTAGAATTTTTAGCCTCCTACAAACCCAAGAAAGACGAACCCAGGAAATATGAAAGAACACAACCCAATTGAAATAAACCTGCACAAAAAATCTCGCCTTTTGGAAATTAGTTTTGATACAGGAGAAAACTATAGATTAAGTTGTGAGTATTTACGTACTCATGGAAAATCAGCTGAAATCAAGGCATCTGATACGCCCGTTGCTGGTAAAATCAATGTCAATATTGATTCAATTGAAGCCCAGGGCAATTACGCGCTCAGACTCTTTTTTGATGATGGTTATGATCAGGGTATTTATTCATGGGAAACCCTTTATGAACTGGGTAAAAATTACGACGACAACTGGGCGCAATATCTTGCTTCTTTGGAAAAATACAAGCTGAATCGAGGCGAATCAGACTCGATTCATAATGGCCCTGCTGTTATTACGATTCTATATTTTATGGATAAACTGATTGCCTTTACTAAAGAGGAAGAACAATTAGAATTGCCCGAAGGTATTAACACCGTTGAGCAATTGCTTGAATTACTCAGTAAGCGTGGTAATCGCTGGGCACGAGCATTTACCGCAGACAGTATACAGTTTACGGTGAACAAGGAATTTGCTGAACTTTTTACTGTACTTGAACATGATGATGAAATTGCCTTTATCCCTAAGTCAAAATAGCCGATGACCAGGCTGATTAATGCTTTACAAAGCTGGGGGACTGCTGACTTTAAAAAAATCTTAAAGCAGGAACTTGAGGCATTGGATAGTGATGCTTTACCTCTGGATAAAGCCACCTGTCAGGGTGGTAAAGCGGATGGTTCTAATATTGCGGCTTTGATTAATTCTGCCACAGAAAATGACACTACAATTCAAGTAAACGTGGGGGTTTTCTTTGATGAAATAATTGCCGGCTGCAATTGTGGTGATGATCCTATGGCCGAAAATACCTATTGTGACCTACTGATTTCTATTGATAAAATAACGGCTGAAACTGACTTTGCCCTAAAGCCTTAAGCGAATCTCTATAGCCCTAAGCGAACCCAAAAAAGCCCTAAGCAAATGGCACGTATTGTACTTTACTTAAATAATATTCCAGCACACCATTAGGTCCCTGCACTGAAATATCATCCCCTTCCCTTTTATTTAAAAGCGCCTGAGCAAGCGGTGAATCCATACTGATAAATCCCAGCTTTACATCAAATTCATCGGGCCCGACAATCCGAAATTGTTTTACATTGCCCTCTTCATCTTCTAACTCAACCCAGGCACCAAAAAAAACCTTTGTTTTATCTTCCGGGATGCGATCAACTTCCACCATATCATCCAGCCGTTTCGACAGAAAACGCACCCGCGAATCAATCTCTCTGAGTTGCTTTTTACCATAGATATATTCTGCATTTTCACTTCGATCACCCTGGGCCGCCGCCTCTGACACTGATTGTGTCACAACCGGGCGCTTTTCTTTCCATAAATAGCGTAATTCCTCTTCCATACGAGCTTTACCCTCTGGGGTAATATACTTTGAAGATGGTTTGCGTGGCGGGCGATAACGTCCCATAAATCAAAATTCCTATCGTAAAAGTCTAAAAAAGAGCCTAAGTCTCATCAAAAATAAGATAAAGTGTTATTTTTCAGTCATTTTATTCTATTTTCATTTAAAAACATGAAAACAGTCACTATATATTAAATTAATCTCAGAAATAGTGCCTGAGTGGTGTATTATAAAGACTATGATTATAAAGACTATGAACTGACTGACAAATTAACTGTCTATTACCTATAATGAACATTAACTTTAGATTTAAGTAAGCCGCCCTGCGCCAGATATTCGCCTGAGCTAAGCAACAATCTCTAGTTTAATTCCAGCATACACAAAAATGAAGAAGCTATTTATGTCAAAATTGTTAAGACTATCCTTTCAATCATCAGCTTTTGGTCTACCTCCTCTTAATATACAAAGAAGGCTGCTGAACTTACTCATTGCAACAGTCATTGCGACTGTTTTTCTGGGCATCCCCTTACTTTCTATCGCTAAAGTTTATAATGTCGAAGAATATATTCACCCTGTCACACCCGCAAAAGAACACGCTAAACTCAGTTTTGTCATTGCCAAACAACTGCAATATCAGCATTATCGCCAAATGGTACTGGATGATAAATTATCATCTACCGTGTTCGATGCCTTTTTAAAATCTCTGGATCCTAATCGCACCTTTTTTCTTGCCTCAGACATTAAAAGTTTTGAAAAATTTCGTTTCCTCATTGACAATAATTTTCGCCGCGGTGAATTAGAAAATGCTTTTTCTACCTTTAATCTTTATCAAAAACGTCATACAGAACGTCTGGTTTACACTCTAAATTTGCTTGAAAACAAATACGATAAACTCGATTTTAGCAAAAAGGAAGAACTCGTCCTTGAAAGAGATGAAATGCCATGGCCTGCCAATGAAAAAGAACAAAATGATCTGACTCGCCGACAACTTAAAAATGTCATTATCAGTTTTAAACTGGCAGGAAAAGATGATAAGGAAATTCAGGAATTACTCATAAAACGCTATAAAAATCAGCTCAATCGAATTAAGCAGACAAACAATGAAGATGCCTTTAGAATCTATATGAATGCATTGGCTGAATCCTATGATCCGCATACTCAATATTTTTCACCTCGAATTTCTGAAAATTTTGATATTCAAATGAGCTTGTCTCTGGAAGGCATTGGTGCCATGCTGCAATCAGAAGATGGTTACACTAAGGTCAAACGTCTGGTACCTGCAGGACCTGCTGAAAAAGCAGGCCAGTTAAAAGCAGGGGATCGTATTGTCGGTGTTGCTCAGGGTGTTGACGGTGATATGATTGATGTCATTGGCTGGCGACTGGATGATGTCGTACAGCTGATTCGGGGCAAAAAAGGCACTACCGTCCGTCTGGAACTCATCCCGCAAAAAACAAAAGATGAGCATAAAACCAAGACCATTCAGATTGTCCGAAATACCGTTAAATTAGAGGAACAGGCAGCCAAAAAAGAAATTATTGAAGTCACTGAAAATGGCATAAAACGAAAAATCGGGGTCATTGACATTCCTGCATTTTACATTGACTTTAAAGGCGCACAGGCTGGTGAGCCTGACTACAAGAGTACCACTCGTGATGTAAAAAAACTCATTAATGAATTACAACAGGAAAATATTGACGGCCTGGTAATTGACCTGAGAAATAACGGTGGCGGTTCATTACAGGAAGTTAATTCTCTGGTTGGCTTATTCATTAAATCCGGACCAACCGTTCAGGTAAAAGCGGCCGATGGCCGAATTGCCCAATTAAATGATGAAAGTGATGAAATAACCTATCAAGGGCCTCTGGCTGTTTTAGTCAATCGCTTGAGCGCCTCTGCTTCAGAAATTTTTGCTGGTGCTATCCAGGATTATAATCGGGGCCTCATTATCGGTAATCAGACCTTTGGTAAAGGTACAGTTCAGGCGCTGCAGCAATTAGAGCAGGGTCAGATAAAGCTGACTCATGCTAAATTTTATCGAATTTCCGGCGATAGTACTCAAAATCTGGGTGTCATACCTGACATTACTTTTCCTGCACTTTATGATAAAGATGATATTGGTGAAAGCTCTTTACCTGAGGCATTGCCCTGGGATAAAGTAAAAAATGCTGAATTTCAACATTCTCCAGCGTTCAATAGCCTGTTCCCTACTCTCAAAGAAAAACACCAAAAGCGCAGCAAGTCTGATCCTGATTTCCTTTATATTCAGGAAACAGTCGCCCGAATTGATAAAAAGAAAGATCAGAAAATATTATCTCTGAATTATAAAACAAGGCAGAAAGAATATCAGGAATCTCGTCAGGAACAATTAGAAATTGAAAATAAACGCCGTATAGCCAAGGGAGAGAAGCCTTATAAGAACATCAAAGAACTGGATGATGAAGAGGATGTTCTGGGTCTAAACAAAGAGCATGAAGATGAAGAGGATGAAGATGACAAAAAAGACAGTGACAGTCGTACATTTCTCCTGGAATCAGCCAATATCTTAGTGGATTATATCCAGTTAAAGCAGAATTCCATAGTTCATAAATAAGAATTCATAAGTAAGAGTTCGTCAGTAAATGGTTTCAGAACAACCCATGAAACCATTTATATTTCATAGAGTTACATCCGACTAATTGTTTTTTCTTCAACATTTCTCATCAACATCCTGAATTATAAACCAATTATCAATTAGGCCTTTTTTTTTCATCATTTTTCTTGCTCAATACAAATTCCTATTCCATAGTTAACTATAATTCTCGAATAATTATTAAAATCGACTGATTATTTTAGAACAAAGCCGCAAAAACAGTTGGTGAAAATAGCATTTAACTGACGTTTTAACTTATATTTCAAGTATGAAGCGGTTATCATTTAATAATGAGGGAGTATAGAATGTTTCATTACACAAAACTTGATCTGTTTTGCAATGATGTAAAAATATATGCTGATGCGGATGGCTATGTACCTGAAGCAGAAGATATTTGTCTGGATTTCAGCTATCCTGAAGAAAAGTTCAAAAACCTTAAAAATTGGACCCAGCACATAAAAAACTCTGTTCATGCAACCCGTTCAGCCCAGCAAAAACTACACGCCTGGCGGAATCGACTATAAAGAGATAAGTTGTAAGTCGTAAGTCATCATAGTTTCAGTTATATGTAATTGAATATGTATGCTTTTTCTTTTGATTTATGACTTACAACTTACAACTTACAACTTACGACTTTTTTTAACACTGATTTAACACCACAAGAAACTCATCGCCATATTTTTCCAGCTTACTGGAACCGACGCCACTGATTTGGCTAAGTTCATGTAATGTCGTCGGATGGTATTCAACCATTTCCATTAAAGTGGCATCATGAAAAATAATGTAGGCAGGAACGCCCTGCTCCTGAGCCAGTTCATTACGTTTGGAGCGCAAAGCTTCCCAGACAACCTTCTCATTTGAATTATTGGAAAAATTACGACTAGTCTGGCCTGATTTTTTTCGTCGGCCGCTTTTCTTTGCTCTGGCAACATCTTTTCTAAAGTGGATTGTTTCCTCACCTCGAAGTACTGGACGACTTTCCTGAGTCAGCTTAAGTGAACCAAAACCATCCATATCGACAGCAAGAAAGCCTCTTGCCATCAACTGACGAAAAACTGATCGCCATTGAACATCAGAGAGTTCCTCACCAATGCCAAAAGTTGAGACTTGATCATGCCTGAACTGTTCAATACGCGGTGTCATTTTACCCCGCAAGACATCAATCAGATAATTCACACCAAAACGCTGCCCGGTTCGAAAAACACAGGACAAAGCCTTTTGTGCCTCAGTTGTACCTTCCCAGCTCTCAACAGGTTCCAGACAATTATCACAATTACCACAGGCTTCCTGCTGCTGCTCACCAAAATAGCCAAGCAAACTCTTACGCCGACACGAGGTTATTTCACAAAAACCCAGCATAGCTTCAAGTTTTCTCTGCTCCAGCCTTTTGACTTCTTCTATTGCTTCTGAGCTGGACAGCATCTGTCTCAGCATAATGACGTCTTGCAGTCCATAAACCATCCAGGCATCTGCTGGTAAACCATCACGCCCTGCACGCCCCGTTTCCTGATAATAGGACTCCAGACTCTTTGGCAAGTCCATATGAGCAACATAACGCACATCGGGTTTATCGATCCCCATTCCAAATGCAACGGTTGCCACAATCACAACTTCTTCTTCCCTTAAAAAACGTTCCTGATGCGCTTGTCGTACAGAAGTCGATAGCCCCGCATGATAGGGCAATGCCTTTATCCCTTGCTCTTCTAACCAGTGAGCCGTTTCATCCACTTTTTTTCGGCTCAAACAATAAACAATACCTGCATCTTGAGGGTGTTCAGTATTAATAAATTGCAGTAATTGTGCCCGAGCATTATTTTTTTGTCTGACCCGATAGCGAATATTGGGACGATCAAAACTACTGATAAACAGCTGAGCATTATCTAAATCCAGCCTCAGTGAGATTTCTTTACGTGTACTCTCATCAGCTGTTGCAGTCAGGGCAATGCGTGGCACTTTTGGGAACTGTTCATGAAGAATGGATAGCTGTATGTATTCCGGTCTGAAATCATGTCCCCATTGGGACACACAATGTGCTTCATCTATGGCAAATAACGCCACCTCAATTTGATGCAGAAGATTCAGCGTGCGAGGTTGACATAAGCGCTCTGGTGCAACGTACAATAGATCCAGTTCACCACGCATCAATTGCCCTTCAATTTCCTGAACTTCCTGAAAAGACAAACTGGAATTCAAAAAAGCAACGGCAACACCCTGTAGTTTTAAAGCAGTCACCTGATCATGCATAAGAGCGATCAGGGGTGATACAACAATACCAGTTCCAGCACGGATAATTGCAGGGATCTGATAACAAAGCGATTTTCCACCACCCGTAGGCATTAATACCAGTGCATCCTGACCAGCTACGACTTGATTAATAATGGCTTCCTGCTCTCCGCGAAAGGTACTATAACCAAACACCCTGTTGAGAACATCAAGAGATGAAATACTTTGAGCAGACTGCATCGATGTCCTTAAAGTGGTATAAAATACTATCTATGTCAGGTGAATAATACAGGGAACATAAGCTTCCCCTCCCCCACATTGAGAAAGCGTAAGCGGGGGAGGAATTAAGTCAACTGCATTAGGGCAAAAGCCTCCTGGAGAAAACTAAACAAGCCATTTTCAAATTATTCTATTTCAACTGCTCATGCAATAAGTTAAGAATACGATAGGACGTTTTGGAAGTATCAGGCTGGCCATTAGAGTCCAGTATAATAATGACTGTATCATCACCACGTGCAAAGAGTTTGATCTGATATTTGCTCTCATCAACCGCAACTTTGTCCTTCCAGAACTTCAAGCCAGAAAGGAAGCCACCCTTCTCTTCTGCCAAAGGATCTGCATATTGAACATAATAAACACCTTCTTCACGGTTTCGATCTTCCACCACGAAACTGATGCGATCCAGTGAAACACCGGTACGACGCCATGCTCTTGGGAATGTTTCTTTAACCACAAGGCGTGAATTACCCTGTGCGTTACGGGAAATAGTCGCTCTGGAAACTTTCTTGGTCGCAGAACGTGCTAACAATGCTTTAGCTTTCTGTTCTTCAACACCCATATAAACCATCATACGGCCCAGCATTTCTGCCTCAAGTTCAGGATCTCGCGGCCGTGCCTTCCAGATGGTACGTTCTGTGATTTCACTTTCAATGACCTCTTCCATACCATAGTGAGTCAGATAAAGATTAACCTTGCCAGCTTCATCACCGTCTTCAATCCGAACACGGTATTTATCCCGGGTTGCAGCAGAGTAGAAAGATTCAAGCAGAGTACTTAATGCTGTACGAATAAAATCCTGAGGGATATCCGCACGGTTTTCAGCCCATTCAGTTTCCAGAATACCAGTGCTCGGATCTTCACGTTTGATCAACATGCCGCTATTAAGCCAGAATTCCCGCATTTTTTCCCATGTCTGGTCTTTAGTACCGGTAATAACCAAATGTCGGACATCAATACCTTCACGAATCAGCTGAATATTATTCTGCTCAGGTAAAACCTTATCAACAATAATGCGATTACCCTGACGTTCACTCCTATAGTCCTGATATGTGGCAGTCCCGCCCGTGTTGATATCAGGAACAACCATCATTTCATCATAAGTTGCAGCGGTTAAATCAGGAGGAACTTCAAGGTTACTACCAACATCACGACTTTGTTTTTCATAATCAACTTTTCGCCCGGCAAATGTATCATCCAGATCCGGCATAGAGTCACATGCAATCAGTGCTGCAGAGATTGCGGCGACCAGGGCCAATTTATTGAATTGGCTGAGGCTCTTATTTTTATTTTTTGAAGCGCTTGGTTTCATCACACACCTTGTTTTTATGCTTTACTTATTTATCTGGTAAACATTTACTATATAAAATAAGCGTTTTTAAGAAGCTTGTTTTATCGCATCACGGATCACATCATGATACTGTGCGTCCAGGGTTGTCAGTGGTAATCTAATCCCTTCGGGGATTAGCCCCATCTCATACAATGCCCATTTTACTGGAATGGGGTTTGACTCAACGAATAGTTTGCTATGCAATGCCAGCAAACGATCATTAATAGCTGTTGCGGTTTCACGATCCCCCGCCAGAGCAGCGGCACACATCTCATGCATCGCTTTAGGCGCAACATTGGCAGTAACGGAAATATCACCTTTAGCACCCAATAAAATCAATTCCATTGCTGTGGCATCATCACCGGAGTAGACATCCAGTTTATCACCACATTCTTCTATAATTTGCTGGCCGCGTTGTAAGCTGCCTGTTGCTTCTTTAATTCCCACAATATTGGGAATTCCAGAGAGGCGAGCCACCGTTTCAGGCAGCATGTCAACTGCTGTACGCCCAGGTACATTATATACAATCTGTGGAATGGCAACTGTTTCAGCAATTTTCTTAAAATGCTGATATAAACCTTCCTGAGTCGGTTTGTTATAATAAGGCGTCACCAGAAGACAGGCATCTGCGCCCGCAGACATTGCACATTGAGTCAGTCTAATAGCTTCTGTGGTGGAATTTGCGCCAGTACCGGCGATTACAGGAATGCGGTTATCAGCCATATCAACGATCTGTTTTATCACCAGACAGTGCTCTTTTTCATTGAGGGTTGCTGATTCACCTGTTGTGCCCATTGCAATAATGGCATCAGTACCATTTTCCACATGAAACTCAACCAGTTTTTCCAGGGACTTCTGATCCACACGTCCATCCGCATGCATCGGTGTCACCAAAGCAACCATACTGCCACTAAACATTCACAATCTCCAAAATAATAAATGCCACCCGACAGACTTTATACGGATGACACGAGTTATATTAAACAGCTATCTATTATCCTTGATTCCCATACAGAAAACCACTGTAAATAGTCCCTGAGAAAATTTATTTTCATTAAGAGACTTAATATTAATGAATCGTACTCAAAAGCTTTATTTATTGGCCTATGTAGATAATAATTCAGCTTATTCATAATAACATTTGGTCAAAACGCTTATGTCAAACAATTCAAAGCAACTGGTTATTTCTGCAATCGGCAGTGATCGCCCTGGTATAGTCAATGAGCTTTCACAGCTCATTGTTAAAAATAACGGCAATATTGATGACAGTCGGATGACTGTTTTAGGGGGTGAATTTGCTATTATTTTATTAATTTCAGCATCTGACAATGAGCTGAAAACAATTGAGCAGATTCTAAACCAGGAAGCATCTTCTCTTGAGTTAAATATTATTACCAAACAGACCAGTGATAATACATTAGCTGAAAGCGCATCACTTGAGAGAAAAGTACCCTATATCGTTGAAGTCCTTGCTATGGATAATCCGGGTATTGTATATAAATTAACTGATTTCTTCTCTTCAAGAAACATTAACATCCAGAGTCTGCAAACTGATCGCTATCCAGCACCTCATACAGGCACACAAATGTTTGCCATTGAGATGGTTATCACTGTACCGCAAACAATCATTATTAATGATCTCAGAGACGATTTTCTGGATCTCTGTGAAGATATGAATCTTGATGCCTCCATCGAAGCACCAAGACTTTAGCCATTATTATTCATAGTTATTAGCCCGTTAACTCTATTTTTTAACTCATTATTTTAAAGAATAATCATCTATAAAGGACATTTATGAGCCAGGTTGAAACAGGCAAAAAAGTACCCGATTTTTCTGGTCAGGCAACCAGTGACATTAACTTCAAACTCAGTGACTATAAGGGTTCACCGCTTCTTATCTATTTTTATCCACGGGATAACACCCCCGGCTGTATTCAGGAAGGTAAAGATTTTCGTGACCATTACTCAGTGTTTGAAAAAAAAGGCATTGCTATTTTCGGCCTGTCAAGAGACAGCATTAAAGTACATGAAAACTTCAAAGCCAAACATGAATTTCCTTTTGACCTCATTGCAGATAAAGAAGAAACCATCTGTCAGCTCTTTGATGTCATAAAAGAGAAAAAACTCTATGGTAAAGTCCATATGGGCATCGAACGCAGTACTTTTTTAATTGACAGCAAAGGAACACTGGTTAAAGAATGGCGCAAGGTTAAGGTAAAGGAACATATTTCCCAGGTGCTTGAAGCGATTGAAGCAGATTTATAGCTAAATGATACCAGGCAAAATTCTCTCCGATAAATACTCTCGCAGATAAAATGTTCTCTTAAAAAATGAGGAATACAAAACAATGACAAAAAATGAAGAAAATAGTAATGAAAAGCGTTTATTTGTTCTTGATACCAATGTATTAATCCATGATCCCAGTGCTCTATTTCGTTTTTCAGAACATGATTTATTTCTTCCCATGATTGTTTTAGAAGAGTTAGATAATAACAAAAAAGGACATTCTGAAGTCGCTCGAAATGCTCGCCAGGCAAGTCGTTTTCTTGATGATCTGACCTCTGGTTCCACCCCCCAGGAAATCAAAGATGGGCTGGATCTTAATCTGAGAATCGGCTTTGATGAAGACAGTGAAGAGGCGCTTATTGCCAGCGGCAAACTTTTTCTGCAAACTGAACACATTTCTACAGAAATCCCAATTGACTTGCCTGGTTTAAAAAATGACAATTTCATTTTGGGGATCACCCTTGCTTTAGAGAACGATCCCAAATTACCTGATGTTTTTTTAATCAGCAAAGACATTAATCTACGAATCAAGGCGGCGGCTTTAGGCATTCAAGTTGAAGATTACAATAATGATCAGGTGCTTGAAGACGTTAATCTACTCTATAGCGGCATCCAGAACTTACCCGCAAGTTTCTGGGATCTGCATGATAAAGAAGTTGAGAGCTGGTCTGAAGAGGGACATACTTATCATAAAATTAGCGGCGATGCGGTAAAAAAATGGCTGCCTAATCAGTTTATTACCATTGGCGATGATACGGACTTTGAAGCAATTGTCAGAGAAAATTCTGGTGACAGTGCAATCGTTGAGCAGGTGCGTCATTATTATTCTGAAAAACAGAGTGTGTGGGGAATTTCTGCGCGCAATAAAGAGCAAAACTACGCCCTGAATCTGCTAATGGATCCAGATGTGGACTTTGTTTCTCTGGTTGGACAGGCAGGTACCGGCAAAACACTATTAGCCCTGGCGGCTGGTTTAACTCAGGTTATGGAAGACAAAATATATCAGGAAATCATTATGACTCGTACCACAATTTCTGTTGGTGAGGACATTGGTTTTTTACCGGGTACAGAAGAAGAAAAAATGGCGCCATGGATGGGGGCATTAATGGATAATCTGGAAGTCCTGACACACAATGAAGATGCAGGGGAATGGGGCAAACAAGCAACCAATGATATACTTGCAACTCGAATTAAAATTCGCTCACTGAATTTTATGCGAGGCCGGACATTCCTGAATCGTTATATCATTCTTGATGAAGCGCAAAACCTGACTTCAAAACAAATGAAGACTCTCATCACTCGCGCAGGTCCGGGCAGCAAGATTATCTGCCTGGGCAATATTGCGCAAATAGACACACCGTATCTCACAGAAACAACATCAGGACTGACTTTTGTCGTGGATCGTTTTCGAAAATGGGAACATAGCGGCCATATCACTCTAAGACGCGGGGAGCGCTCCAGGCTGGCTGATTTTGCTGCAGATGTTCTGTAACCCGGAATAAAGATTAAAAAAGGAAGTGCCGTTCGGATAAGTGTTTTCAAAACCCGAGTGCCGGTCAGACTACATCGTCTGTCCGGGGGGCCGGCTCTGACCAATATACGATGCATCCTGTGACGCTTAGCAATAACATCCTTAAGCAGCGCTTCCGTCTTGCCTTATTCAGGTGTATCCATGCACTCAATACAAAAAAATTGCCGTAACTATTCAGCATGTCTTTATTAATTACCCGTGTTAAGCCTATGGTCACTTATTTTTCTGACTTTGCTTTCTGTTATGAGAAGATACTTCGTTCAGACAATCAAAGTCAGAAAAATAAGCAACCACAGGCTTTTTGTAAATAATACGCTGAATAGTTACAAATTGCCTGTAATTTTATACTTTCTTAGATATTGCCGGTATATCTGCCAGCCTCAATAATCTAAAAGGATATTCAGCCGCAGTTGAGCGGGCACCTTTTAAACGTACTTTGCCTTCAATTTTATTACCCTTACGTTTTGCCGTCATCTCTGTCTGAAAATGCTTTCGTTTTTCACCAAAAATAGGCACTGTTTTGCCATGTTGGGTGACATCCAGTTTAAACTTAACCTTCTTGCCATCAGTCACATAGTTTCCCTGACTGAATATCAAGGCGCCGCCGCCTAAATAACGTCCTTTTTCCAAAAAAACGGTCGAAACCCGTTC
>JAPVVU010000038.1 GCA_028571885.1 Gammaproteobacteria bacterium
CTGCTATAACTGCAAATATCTATCTGAGCGACAGTCTATGATTTCTTGTTTTTTCGCTCTCTTCGAGCTAACGATTTTTCAATTGCACGAGCTGCAGCGGCAAAACCAAATACAGATGTTACACAACTGGATGAGCCATAACCAAAATTACAGTCCAGGCTGACACCTTTTACCCCGGGTTTTTCCTGCCCGACACTGCCATCAGCCTGAGGGTAGAGCTGCTGTTCCGTAGAAAACACACATTCAACACCAAAGCGACTTTGAGGATTGCGTGTGAAATTATAATTACAACGTAGCTGCGATCGCACTTTAGCAGCTAAAGGATCATTATAGGTTTTACTCAAATCACAAATTTCAATAGCCGTTGGATGAGTGAGACCACCTGCACCCCCGGTGGTAATAATAGGGATTTTATTACGTTTGCAATAATAGATCAGCGCACTTTTATGTTTAACGCTGTCAATGGCATCAATGACATAGTCAAAATTTGTTTGCTTGCTCCTGTCTGAGTCTTTATGAAAATATTTTGTCAGGTTATTTTCAGTTAAGAGATCATCAATTGCATGGCAGCGGCACTCAGGATTAATTTGCAGAACCCTTTGCTGCATAGCAATGACTTTTGATTGATTGATGGTTTTATCCAAAGCGTGGATTTGTCGATTGATATTAGACAGGGCAATATCATCATGGTCAATTAAGGTGATTTCACCAATGCCTGAACGCGCCAGTGCTTCTACTGCCCAGGAACCCACACCGCCAATGCCTATGACACAAATATGTAAGGTTGGGATTATTTGAGCTTTATTAATACCATAGAGCCTTTGAATGCCACCAAAGCGTTCAGAATAGTCATTTGATGTCATTTTTTTTCCTGCTGATTTGTTTTTGTAAATTTTAACAAAAGAAATGATCTTTTGCTGAGCGTATGTTTTTTATTTAGTTTAATTATAACTATTCAGCTCAAGGCTATTTGTTTAGCTCAAGGCTATTTGGCGGCTAATCGAAATTTATCCAAAATAGACTACTATTGATTATACTGGTCAATACTTACTACGCGCATACTACCCAAAGGTGATAGAAAATTTAATGTAAATTGTACAAATAAACTCTTTGGTGATAGATGCATGCATTGACTTATGTCAATAGTAGAACAAATTAGTATATTATAATAAAATGCTGAATCCATAGTTATTTATAAATAGTTATCTATTAGAAGTTAATGCAGAAAGTTTTTCAATGGCGTTTCATGAGGTTTATCTGAATGCACTCAGAGAATAATGTAGAAGCTGATCCCAAGGATCACATAGAGGTCAAAAACACGACCTGTTATATGTGTGCCTGTCGTTGTGGCATTCGTGTCACCCTGAAAAATGGTGAGGTCCGGTATATTCAGGGAAATCCTGATCACCCTCTAAATAAAGGGGTTATCTGTGCCAAGGGCTCGTCCGGTATTATGAAGCAATATTCACCGGCACGCCTGACCAAACCTTTACGACGTAGAAAAGGGGCGGAGCGGGGAGATAATGATTTTGAAGAAATCTCCTGGGAAGAAGCTTATGCCATTATGGAAGAGCGACTAAGAGAAATTCGTGCCACTGATCCGAAGAAATTTGCTTTGTTTACCGGGCGTGATCAGATGCAGGCGCTGACCGGTTTGTTTGCCAAACAATTTGGTACACCAAACTATGCAGCCCATGGTGGTTTCTGCTCAGTCAATATGGCTGCGGGTATGATTTACACCATCGGCGGTTCCTTTTGGGAATTTGGCGGGCCGGATCTGGAGCGTTCTAAACTGTTTATTATGTTTGGTACAGCAGAAGATCACCATTCCAATCCTCTAAAAATACAGTTGTCTGAATTTAAGCGCAATGGCGGCCGTTTTATTTCTATCAATCCCATCCGCTCCGGTTATTCGGCTATTGCTGATGAATGGGTACCGATAAAACCGGGTACTGACGGCGCTTTAATTCTGGCGATTATCAATGAAATTATTCAGCAGGGTTTGTACGATCGGGATTTTCTGATCCAGTATACTAACTCTGCGGAATTAGTGAATACTGAAGAAGCAAGTAATGAAGAGGGGCTTTTTGTTCGTCAGGGTGCGGCTGAGATTGATGATAGCTGTGTTGATTCACAAAATAAACTATGGTGGGATCGCCATAAAAATGGTCCGGTAAAAACACACACAGAGAATGCGGATCCCTATCTGTTAGGCGAATTTCAACTTGAAGATGGCCTGAGTGTAAAACCGGCGTTTCAATTGCTGGTGGATCGGGTTAAAGATTATACGCCTGAATGGGCATCTTCTATCACGGGAATTCCGGCTGAAACCATTAAACAGCTGGCTCATGAAATGGGTATTACAGCCCGAGATCAAAAAATTGAATTACCTATTCCCTGGACGGATACCTGGGGTAAGGAGCATGAGAGTGTTACTGGTAATCCTGTTTCATTTCATGCCATGCGTGGTCTGGCGGCTCACTCTAATGGTTTCCACTCGATTCGTTCTTTGAGTATTTTGATGACTATTCTGGGAACCATTGATCGTCCGGGCGGCTTCCGTCATAAAGCACCATTTCCAAGACCGATCCCTCCTTGTGCGAAAACGCCTAAGGGGCCTGAAGGCGTACAGCCGAATACACCGCTGGGGGGCATGGCACTGGGCTGGCCGGCAGAACCTAATGATCTGTTTGTCGATGATGAGGGTAATCCTGTACGTCTGGATAAGGGGTTTTCCTGGGAATACCCCCTGTCAGTACATGGTCTGATGCACAATGCCATCACTAATGCCTGGCGCGGCGATCCCTATCATATCGATACACTGATGATTTTTATGGCCAATATGGCCTGGAACTCCAGTATGAATACCGTCAGTGTCCGGGATATGCTGAAAGACAAAGATGAAAATGGAGAATATAAGATCCCCAATATTTTTGTCTGTGATGCCTTTCAGTCGGAGATGGTGGCCTTTGCCGATTTAGTGCTGCCGGATACCACTTATCTGGAACGTCATGATGTGATGTCTATGCTGGACAGGCCAATTTCTGAATATGATGGTCCGGTAGACTCGGTGCGTATTCCGGTATTACCGCCTAAAGGTGATTCCCGGCCATTCCAGGAAACAATTATTGAACTGGGCTCACGTCTTGGCTTGCCGGCATTTGCCAATGAAGACGGCACACGAAAATACCGTGATTATCCTGATTTTGTGATTAATTATGAAACTGAGCCGGGTTCCGGTATTGGTTTTCTGGCAGGCTGGCGCGGCAAAGCAGGTGAAAAGTTCATGAAAGGTGAACCGAATCCGAACCAGTGGGAAATGTATGAGAAAAACAATTGTGTTTATCAATATCATTTACCTAAGTCTTATCAGTACATGCGTAATTTTAATAAAGGTTATTTACAGTGGGCCAGAAAGCATCGTTTGACGCGTTTTGCCGAACCTATTACGATACATGTGTATTCTGAAATATTGCAAAAATTCCGTCTGGCTGCTCAGGGTAAATTGCCCGGGAAACAGCCGCCCGATCATCTGCGTAAGCGAGTGGAAACCTATTTTGATCCTTTGCCAATGTACTTTGTACCACTGGAGTCGCAGTTAACGGATACTCAAAAATATCCTTTGAATGCAGTGACTCAACGTCCAATGGCTATGTATCATTCCTGGGATTCACAAAATGCCTGGCTGCGCCAGATCCATGCACATAACTATTTGCATGTGAATCCTGTGACTGCCCAGGCAGCCGGTATCAGTGATGATGACTGGATCTGGGTTGAATCCATGCATGGTAAGGTGCGCTGCCAGTGCCGTCTCAGTGAAGCTGTTGAGCCGGGTACCGTATGGACCTGGAATGCTATTGGTAAGGCTGCAGGTGCCTGGGGTTTAGATAAAAATGCCAATGAATCTCAACGCGGGTTTCTGCTCAATCATTTGATTTCAGAAGAATTACCTGCCCATGATGATGGTGAACATGTTTCTAATTCTGATCCGGTTACCGGACAAGCTGCCTGGTATGATGTCAGAGTCAGAATTTATAAAGCAGATGATAATGAGCCGAAACAAACATCGCCTCAATTTAAAGCACATAAACACACGCCGGGTACGCCCAGACGCAATCCTAAATGGCAGGCATTTTTTGCCGGTCTGGGAAAATTTAAGGGAGATGCCTAAATGACTCAATTAGCCTTAGTAATTGATTTAAATGTCTGTGTCGGCTGTCATGCCTGTGTAACGAGTTGTAAAGAGTGGAATACCTCGGGCAGTGCCGGTGCTTTGTCTGATGACAACCCATATGGTAAAGATCCCACCGGTACCTTTTTCAACCGTGTACAGACCTATGAAGTGGGTCAGTTTCCAAAAACAGAAACGGTGCATTTTCCTAAATCCTGTCTGCATTGTGAAGATCCCCCTTGTGTGCCTGTGTGTCCAACAGGAGCTAGTTACAAACGTAAGGAAGATGGTATTGTACTGGTGGATTACGATAAGTGTATTGGCTGTCGTTATTGTTCATGGGCCTGTCCTTATGGTGCACGGGAAATTGATGAACACCAGAAGGTGATGAAAAAATGCACCCTCTGTGTGGATCGTCTTTATGATGAAAATTTACCCGAAGAAGAACGTAAACCTGCCTGTGTTATGGCCTGTCCGACCAGCGCTCGTATTTATGGTGATGTTCATGATCCGGATTCAGAAGTTTCCGTGGCGATTCGTGAACAGGGTGGTTATCAATTAATGCCTGAGTGGGGTACAAAACCATCGAATCATTATCTGCCAAGGCGTAAGAATCATGTTTCCTATAAGAGAGATGAGCTGGAACGTGTGGATAATCCATTGAAGAAAGAAGATTATCAGGTTGATGCGTCTGAACCTTCACTTGATGATGTCACCAGTTGGTAAGCTAATAGGTTGTTATGTTCGAACTTGCAAACATATAAACTTAATAACCATTTTTTATAGGAGCCTGGTATGCAACCAGCATTTTCTGTTATTTTTTTAACAACGCTTATTGGTATGGGGCAGGGGCTTTTCCTGGCTCTTTATACTGGACAGGTGTATTTTGTTTTGAATGTTGTTGATAAAACAAGTACTGATATTTTTTATAGCATTGGCAGCGCTGTTTCACTTGCTCTGCTGGTACTTGGACTGGTTGCCTCAATTTTTCATCTGGGACGACCGGAACGGGCCTGGCGTGCTGCCAGTATGTGGCGTACCTCGTGGCTATCACGTGAAGTCATTGTTCTGCCAACAGTAATGGGACTGATTTTTTTATATGGTCTGGTGCATTTTATGGGGTGGAATCTGACCGTAATGACTATTGGTGCAGTGGTGATTGACTTGAGTTTACTCATTGGTCTGCTGGCCACTATTGCTGTATTTTCACTGTTTATTGCCACAGGCATGATCTATGCCTGTCTGAAGTTTTTACAAGAGTGGCACAGTCCATTGACGGTGATTAACTATATTTTATTGGGTTCAGTCTCAGGTTTTACACTAGCCACTTTGATTGCGGCTTATAAACAGCCTGAACTCATCCCCTTTTTTGCGGGCTGGTCTATTGTTCTGCTGATTCTGGCTTTTATTTTCAGAGGTGCATCTTTGATTAGAAATAAACGCTTACGCCCAAAATCAACAGTCCAGACAGCAATTGGTATCCGCCATAATCAGATTAAGCAGAAATCCATGGGATTTATGGGCGGTTCTGTGAATACCCGTGATTTTTTCCATGGTAAAACCGCTTTCTTCCTTCGCTCAATTAAAACTATTTTTATTATTATGGTATTTGCTATACCATTGACTATGCTGATTATGGCGCTGATTAAGCCCTCAGTTGTGGTGTTGGCTATTGCTACTGCCTCAATGTATGTTGGTCTGCTGGCAGAACGCTGGTACTTCTTTGCTGAGGGTAATCATCCACAGAATATTTATTATCAGGCTATCGCTTAAGGTGACGACTCAGATATTTATTTGACATAATAAAAGGGGATTTTATGGCTGCATAAATTCTCCTTAACGTGCTGATTTTTCCTGTTTTTAGGTCCGATTTTCTTTATTTCCCCATTTTTTTTTAAAATCTGTGATTTTCCCTACAAATCTTACATGTATAGCCTCACAAAATTTATTTTTCATCTATACTTATCGATAGAAAAGCTAATCAATTTTCTGTCGTTTATTTTGTTGTTTGTCATAGAGGTTTACCTATTAGTATGAGCTCTTCACTGAAAGAAATATCAATTGATGAATTACTGGTGGGCATGTTCATTGTCAAAATGGATGTATCATGGATTAAATCACCTTTTTTACTTCATCGACGTGCGATAACATCTAAAAATGATATTCTTTTACTCAAGAAATCCGGGGTGAAAATTCTGACAATTGATTTAGATAAGAGTCAAGTCACTCCTGAACAGGAAACTGATTTAAACGTTTCTCAGTCAACAAATAATGAAACTCAACCTCAACCTCCCTCTCAGGCGATGGATGAGTTAAAAAATGAATCCCAGGAAGAAGTACCTGATCCGGTAATCACACCAAAAATAAGTAATGAACTCACTCCTGAATGTCTGGATAAACCGCAGGTGCCGCTTGATGAAGAAATCAATAACGCCGTTATACTCAAAGAGAAAGCATGTGAGGCATTTAATGAAATTAATGCCTTAGTAAAATATAATAAGCCCATTCCTATAAAAGAACTTGAGCCTGTTATAGATGAGACAATTTCCAGTCTCGTTAGAAATAGCCAGGCCTTATTAACTCTGATGCATCTTAAACGTTATGATGAAAAATTATTTTCTCATTCATTCAGCGTGATGAGCCTTGCACTGACTTTCGCTATCAAAGACGGAATCAAAAAGGATGAGCTGAAAATATTGGCCCTGGCAGCATTGCTGCATGATATTGGATGGGCTCAACTGCCTTTAAATCTCTTTGGTAAAGCAAAAGAATATTCAGCTAACGAACTGAAAGTAGTTCATCAACACCAGAAAATCGCCAATATTATTGTTAATAAAAGTGATACAATTCCTCTTGCTGCCAAACAAATTATGATGCAGCATCATGAACGAATTGATGGTTCTGGATATCCAGATAATCTCAAAGGCAAACAAATTGATCCTTTAGCAAGGATACTCATATTAACTGATTATTATGATGAATTAATTCATGGTTTATTAGATAGGCCGGGAATGATTCCTTCTGAAGCCCTGAGACTTTTATATAAAGAAACAGTACAGAAAAAACAGGATAAAGAGCATGTTGAGCTGCTTATCAAGTTATTGGGTATATATCCATTAACTTCTGCAATTGAATTGACGTCAGGTGAGAAAGGACTTGTTGTTGAAGTGAATAGAGATAAACCGCTGGTTCCAGTAGTAAAAATAATGTATACATCTGAAGGTAATGCCCTTGCAGCACCTTTGATTATTGATTTGGAACAAGATGATCAAAAAAGACAAATAAAAGGTGTTGTTGATTTATTAAATGAAAAAGATGACCCTCAGAAGTTATTAGTGGTTGAAGAAGTTTAATTATGCCAAAGAAACAGCCCTCAAAAAAAGATGAATTTATAATGGATAAAACATTATTTATGTCCCATCCGTTATTCGAACAATGGCCGGATGGTCTTATTGTGATTGATACAAAAGGGACTATTTTTACCATAAATAAAAAAGCAGAAGAGCTTTTAGGCTATGAGCTTGAGGAGCTTGAGGGACGTTCATTGCATTCGGTTTTATGTGGGCCGGCTGCTGATTATCAGCATAAAGAAGAAGTATGCCCATTTATAAATGTTGAACAGAATTTAGCTATAAATCATATTATTGATGCCTGGTTTGTGAAAAAAACGGGTATTTTCCTGCATGTCGATGTAAAAAATGTTGTAAATTTATTTGATAGTGACAATATCAATGCGTCAGACTTCCATGTGTTGAGTTTTCAGGATTGCTCGACAAAACGTTATTCTGAAAAAGAATTACACCGCCTTGCTTTATTTGCAGAACTGAATCCTTCACCCATTATTGAGTTTAATGAACAAGGCCTGATTTATTTTTCAAATCCAGCTATGATGGCATTAATTGCGGATCTGGGTTTTGATGATAACGGCATGCCCTGTGCCTTACCTGATAACATTCTGTCTCTAATTTCTAAATGCTTGTCCAGCGGGATGACTTTAAATAATATCGAAGTTGAATCAAAAGGACGTTGGTTTTTATGGAATTTTCACCCAATTCTGGAACATTCGCGGGTGCAGGCTTATGGTATGGATATTACCTGGAGAAAAGAAGCAGAAGAAGAGCTATTCTCTGAAAAAGAACGTTTTTTGGTGACATTAGACTCCATTGACGATGCTGTTATTACGGTTGATAAAGATGAGTATGTCACCTATCTTAATCCTAAAGCAATAGAATTAACGGGTTGGCAAAGCTTTGATTCGATTGGCCGATCTTTTAAAAAAATAGTGAATCTTTTTAACTCGGAGTCAAGAGATTCAGTAGAAAATTATATTCAATCAGCAATGATTGAAAATCGATCATTTCGACAATCAGATTCACTTCTTCTTGCACATCGCGATGGTTATGTCATTTCAGTAAAGCAAGCCGTGTCTCCTATGTATAATCGATTTAATGAAGTCATTGGTGCTGTAATTGCTTTGCATGACATTACAGATGCTAAAAAAATGGAACAAAGTCTGAGTTATCAAGCAACTCATGATGCTTTAACCCATTTGATTAATCGAGCTGAGTTCGAAAATCGTCTGCAACAATCAATAGAACGTTCTAAGACAGATAAAATTATACATGCATTGCTTTATATGGATTTGGACAATTTTAAAATTATAAATGATAGCTGTGGTCATTTTGGTGGTGATCAGTTATTAAGACAAATTACCAGGATTTTAGAGGAGAAATTGCGTCGTGGCGATGTGCTTGCTCGTTTAGGCGGTGATGAATTTGCTGCTATTCTTGAAGGTTGTCCTGTAGAACAGGCGACAATAATTGCCAAAGATATTTGCAAAGAAATTCAGAATTACAATTTTGTCTGGGAGATGCAAACGTTTAATGTTGGGGTCAGTATTGGTCTGGTAGCAATTGATGAAGATTGCAGTGATGTCAACCAGCTATTAAGTCTTGCCGATTCATCCTGTTATGCCGCCAAAGATATGGGGCGTAATCGTGTTCATGTTTATCAGGATAATGATGCTGATGTGATGAAGAAAAAAGGTGAAATGCAATGGGTTTCACGTATAAATAAAGCGCTTCAGGAAGACCGCTTTACCCTTTATTTTCAGCTGATCAAACCCCTTAATAGTGAAGAGCCGGGTTTACATTTTGAAATTTTAATTCGCATGAAAGATGAGCATGGAAATTTGATCCCTCCAGGGGCATTTCTTCCGGCTGCAGAGCACTATGATCTCATTAAAATTTTAGATCACTGGGTGGTTAGAACAGTCTTTGCATGGCTCAATGATAATCCAGAGCTTACTGAAAATATAAATCTCTGCAGTATTAATTTGTCAGGTAATTCTATCGGCGATGAACATTTTATGCATCATCTGGCTGAACAGTTTAGGAATTGTCATTTTTCAGCGGATAAAATATGTTTTGAAGTCACAGAAACGGCTGCGATTTCAAATCTTAATGCGGCTAGTCTCTTTATTGACACCATAAAAGAATTGGGCTGCTCTTTTTCACTGGATGACTTTGGTTCTGGTATGTCTTCCTTTGGTTACTTAAAACAACTAAATATTGATTATTTAAAAATTGATGGTTTGTTTGTTAAAGATATTGTTATTGATCCTGTTGATGCCGCGATGGTCAAATCAATTAATGAGGTAGGTCAGATTATGGGGTTAAAAACCATCGCAGAATATGTTGAAAATGATGATATTCTTGAAGTGATCAAGGAAATTGGTGTTGATTTTGCTCAGGGATATGGAATTTCTCGTCCCAAACCCCTGGATGAAATTGCTCAGATATTAAAAGAACAAATTAAGTAAAATCTAATATCTTTTGGGTGAAAGTTTAATTGTTTTGTGCTTTGGCAGATCAAATTCTTTCGGTAATGGTGTATCGGTAAACCAGGTGTTACTTTGCTTGTCATACCACCAGGAAACTTTATAGTGCAAAGTTTTAATTATAGCACTGTTGTCAAAATGATATTCAATCCGCATCCGTGATATACCGGTACCTTTTTCTTTACTCAAAGAAGACTCAAGAGCTTCTATATGTGATACCTTAATAGTAGCCAAATGCTTCAAAAGCTCTTCTCTTGATAATTTTGGAAGCAACGAGTCATTATAATTCTCAGTCTGACTTTCTACTACCTGATACTCTTTACCGGTACTTGAATCGGTTATTGTGATTATTTTTTCTGATTCAGTACTTATTGGTTTAGGTCTCATCAGATAGAGCACACCTGACCATTCGCCCCAGCGCATACCCGCGCGATATGTATCCTCAGATTGTTGAAAACGGCTGAAAGCACTATGGCTGTCTAATTCTGAGAATTCTGCGCAGGCTGTCACCATGAGCAAAATTAAAGATGAAATCATGAGTGCTGAAACTATTTTTCGTATTTTAAACAAGTTAATACTCCGTTATTTTTGCTATGGCTTACCAATTCATTATAGTTTAGATTTTTATTTATTTAGGATGGTAAATCAATAGTTATCTCAATGGTAATCTGTGATTTAGATAAAGTTTCGGCAATTATTATGATAGCTGACATTGAATTTATATCTATTATCCTCATATTTAGTCATAAATCGAAGTACTAAATCTTTAAATTTTATGGAATTATCTTAAATGTCAACATTTATCGCGGAAAATGAACTGGAAAAAAAATTAATTCAGGCTCAAAATGGAGAAATAGAAGGGGAGGAGTTCTTAAAAGAAATGCTGGATATGCAGGTCTTCATGCCCATTTTGGAGAAACATACTATTGCAGGCTTCCAGGATTCTAAACAGGCAACACCACTTTCTTTCAAAGATGATGACGGCACTGAAATGATTATTCTTTTTACCAGTCCGGAGCGAGCCAAAGAATTTGTCAAAGATCACCCAGGTTATGAAGGTGGTCTGCTTGAAGACTTTAAATGGGTGATTGAAAAAATTGGTGGTGGCTATGGTGTTATTTTGAATCCGGGGTTAGAAGTGGGATTAGAACTAGAAGCGAATATGCTGGAACATCTGACAGCGCAGTAATTTCTCAATTAAAATCTATAATAGAGTTATCAAAATATGATGACTGGAATTACTTATGTCAGAATTTGAATTACCAGATATTGTTGCCCTATTTCATAAAGGTTCTGATAGTCTGACCCAATTTTTTGCAGAGCAGGGTCGTTCAGACAATGATATGCTTCTGGCATTTGATGAAATTGATAAATTTTTATCCAATGCCGGAGAGATGGCATCAAATAAGTCGCAAACAGAAATATTTAATTCTCGTGCGAATGAATTGATTTTATTAATTGATCGCTTGATGGTTTTTTCTTCACAAATAAAGCATCATGAAAGTTTTTCTTATTTCGAAGAATTTCTCTTTCTATTTAGCCTCTGGTTTGCCAAATCAGGCGGTACCATTAGTAAACTTATCCCCATTGTTAATGTTATCGCAGCTTTTTCTAATCGTTTGAGAGATCAAGAAGAACTGATACAGTTGCTGGCGAATATTGATGTTCTTATACATGCAACCGAACAATCCATTCAGGATGATATGGACGATCGCGATCCCCGTCGTCCCTGGCGTGTTTTGTTACTAAATTATGCCATTACTGCCACACGTACCCATGAGCCAGCCCTGATGGACAATACGTTTCAATTTTTGATTCAGAACTTACCAGATGATTTAAAGCAATTTTTTACTGAAGGTATGAGTCAAATGACAGCGCTTGATTACCCGGAACCAGTCAGGGAGGTCATGGAGAAATACTATCGGCAATATGCCGCGCAGGAAGTTAAAAAGAATTAAATATAATGGATTGCTAATGTTGTTTGTTCACTGTAAAATGGCGTACTTGATCTAGATCAATATTATTATTCATCTGATTAGCTGTTTATTTCCTATTTATTTTTCTATTTATTAAAAAAAAAGAGAGCGTTGCAAATGAATCTTGATAGAGTCACCACAGGTAAGCACGTACCTAATGAATTTAATGTTATTATTGAAATTCCATCGCATAGTGATCCTGTAAAATACGAAGTTGACAAAGAAACTGGTGCAATGTTTGTTGACCGCTTTATAGGTACAGCAATGGTCTATCCCTGCAACTATGGATATATCCCACATACTTTATCCGATGATGGTGATGCAGTTGATGTGCTTGTTGTTACGCCACTGCCGCTACAATTTGGCTCCGTTATCCAATGTCGCCCGATAGGTATGCTGCAAATGGAGGATGAAGCAGGATTGGATGCTAAAGTTCTCGCTGTGCCTATCGACAAATTGACAGGTATGTACTCAAACGTCAGTTCATTTCGTGATATGCCTTCAACGCTCCTCGATACTATCGCTCATTTCTTTGAGCACTATAAAGATCTGGAACCTGGAAAATGGGTTAAAATTACCGGTTGGGTGGGCGTTGAAGAAGCCAAAGCAGAAATATTGGAAAGTATTAAAAACTTTCAAAATGCACCAGATAAACCCTGTTTTTGATAAAACAGGGTTTAGTGTTTAGTGCTAAGCGTTCAAAAAATGCAGATAATAAAAGAAATAAGCAATTAAAATGCTGACAGATTCTATTTTCAGGCTTTTTAATATACTTTTTCTGAAACCTGAAACGCTTAGTGCTGAAGGCTAATCCACACTATTTTAGTCGGTTTTTTTAACCTCCTCTTTTCTTGATTTATCTCAATATTTTCACTGTCTTTTTTACCTGCGTTTTCCATTAAATATTGTATTAACAATAAGTTGCAGTTTACATGCAAGTACCTACCCCATGTTGGATATTTACACACTACAGGGCCAAGGTGTTAGTATGCATCCACTTAAAAAGTTTTCGCCTAGCTAACAAGAGTTGAAGAGCTATTTGTCTTCATCTTTTTTAACTAAATTTTAAGTTTATTAATTAAAACTTATTATATCCAACTCTTATTTTAAACATAAGGAAAAACCATGCCAACATTCGTACGCACAGAAAAGTGTGATGGCTGTAAAGGTCAGGACAGAACAGCATGTATGTACATCTGCCCACACGACTTGATGAAGCTTGAC
>JAPVVU010000039.1 GCA_028571885.1 Gammaproteobacteria bacterium
ATTGCCGGCAAATCAGAATATGACTGGGAAATGGTCAGGGATGAGGACGGCATTCAGGTTTATTTAAAAAGCTTTTGGGCTGATGATATAAAATCCTTCCGTGGCATCATCCATATCAACTCCTCTGTCGATAGTCTCCTCGCCGTTATTATGGATGTCAATGCCTGTCCCGACTGGGTACACCATTGTATAAACCCGCTATTGCTTAGCAAAATATCATTTTCTGAATGTTATCACTATCAGATCCATAAATTGCCCTTTCCAGCCAAAAACCGTGAGTTTATCTTTCATTCAAAAGTAACTCGTTCCCCGAAAACGGGTTCTGTGAGTATCCATATGAATGCTGAGCCTCAATTTTGTGAGGATAATGCTCATCTGTGCTTACTCATTTCAGAGACAGACCTCGTAAGAGTAAAACATTCTCATGGGTACTATTTACTGGAACCAATTGATAAAAAAACGACTCGAGTCACCTGGACACAGCACACCAATCCAGGAGGTAATTTACCAAAATGGCTGATCAACTCACTGATTAAGAAGATGCCTTATCTTACTTTGCAGGGATTGAGAAAAAAAGTATTTAACAGCAAATATCAACAAGCCAAAATGGTCATTAATTCAGAAGGACATATTATTAGTATGATTACGTCTGAGTAGCAGGCACTTATAATCCATAAAAGCTTTTATTGCAGTATTAATTGTCCCTTCTGGAAGGCAAAAACTTTACGTAATCTTTTTCTCTGAACTTTTATAAGCCTTTAGAAAAGTCAAGTACACTTGACCAGAGCCAGTCTTCTGCTTGCAGACACAAACCAGCCTTAACTGGATTCTCATGAATATAATTTATCATTGAATTAAAATGCTTTTCATGACGAATCAGACGATCCCAGTAATTAGCCTGCCACACTTCGGACTTATGTAAGAAGCCGGGAGCATGGGCGTCTCGCCCATGACTAATACACTTATTAATTTCTTTCGCAGTATAAGACTTCCATGAATGAACTATATTTCTTAGCGGATAATCTGGATAAGTCTTAACCAACAAATGTACGTGATTTGGCATTACAACATAAGCAATAAGCTCATAATGTTCATTATGAAAATATTGCCAGCTATCAATAACTATACTTGCAACAGCTGGGATTTTTAAAATGCATGAGCCATAACCAGCATCCAGATATTTTTCAATTTGCTTTCTTCTTTGAGTTTTTTCATGGGCGAGACGCCCATGCTCCCGGCAAGAGCTAAGCACTACTGCTGGTAATGAATCACCCAAACGATAGGTAATTGCCTGATAGGCGCCTGAGACATCACAGTGAAATAACCTGCGTCGAATGCTTGGGCAACTCGCCTGTGTATCATACATAATATTCATCCTTAAATATAACCCCAAAAAAAAGCCTCTAAAATCAGAGGCTTTTCTACACACTTACAAATTTGTCTTTACAAAATATCGTTCCCGAAACCTAGAAGGGAATGTCATCATCAAACTCTTCTTCAAAAGGCTGACTCGCTGGAGCTGATTGCGGCGGCTGAGCAGGTTGTTGCGGCGCCTGGTTTTGCTGAAAATTCTGTTGCGGTGCCTGTTGCTGTACTTGTTGATTAGGCGTTTGATTTTGTTGGAAATTCTGATTACCACCGCCTTGCTGGCCAAAAGCAGTATCACCACCGGTGCGACTATCCAGCATTTGCATAGTACCACCGAAATCGACAACAATTTCTGTGGTGTAACGGTCCTGACCACTTTGATCCTGCCATTTCCTGGTTTGTAATTTACCTTCAATATAAACCTTTGAACCTTTACGCAGGTATTCCCCTGCAATGCTCGCAAGCCCGCCAAAAAAGACCACACGGTGCCATTCTGTTTTTTCCTGTTTCTGGCCCGTATTTTTGTCCTTCCATGTTTCTGAAGTGGCCAGTGTAATATTGGTAATCGCTTTACCATCCGGTGTATATCTCACATCGGGATCTTTGCCCAGATTACCTATTAAAATTACCTTATTTACTCCAGCCATTATTCATCCTCTTCTGAATATCTATTTGAAAATTCGTTTAAACTTGCTTTATCCAAAGCATGCAGCTCAACTTTTAGATAGGCTGCACCATCTTCAGGGATCACAACCGCTTCTGCAACACCACGGATGCCAGTTAACCCTGCTGTCACTTTCGATATTTCCTCTGTACTGACCTTGCTCAGCTTCACGACATATGTACTTAAGTAGCGAGGAGTTTTCATCGTCATTGCAATAAAACACCAAAACAGCATCGCAAACATCGCAAACAGGAAAACTCCATTTATACCATATAAACCCAACAACTTACCACCAATTATACCCCCTAAAAATGCCCCCAGAAACTGACTGGTGCTATAAATGCCCATAGCAGTGCCTTTAGCCTCGGTTGGTGACATTTTGGAGATAAGTGAAGGCAAAGAGGCTTCAAGCACATTAAACGCAGCAAAAAAGACCAGAATAAAAAATGCCAGGGCATAAAATGAATCATTAAAAGCCCAAAAACCTAATTCTGCCAGTGCAACCACAGCAATTGCACTCACAAAAACTTCTTTCATACGACGTTTTTTTTCAGCAATAATAATAAATGGAATCATCAGCCCAATTGCCAGAATCATAACAGGAAGATACATTTTCCAGTGTTCTGAAGAAGGGAAGTTAGCATGCTGTTCGTTTACCAGTGCTATTGGGATCACAAGAAATGTGGCTGTCAGCACCATGTGTAAAATCAGGATGCCGATATCAAGACGTAATAGCTGATGATCACCTAAAATGGATTTAAACTGTGCCGGCACCGGCTCGGTTTCCCGATGAAATGTTCTGGGCGCATCCGGTACCCAAAACAAAGTGACTCCAACGCCCATTAATGCAAATACAGCCGTCAGCCAGAAAATACCATTCACGCCAATCATTTCATTGAGTATCGAACCGAGCACCATTGCAACCGCAAAGGCAAAACCAATACTCATGCCGATGGCCGCCATAATTTTAATACGGTGTTCTTCACGCGTCAGATCGGCTGCAAGCGCCATAACTGCTGCGGCAACTGCACCGCTCCCCTGAACAATGCGCCCCAGGATCACCCCATAAATTGAATCTGACATTGCTGCTATAACACTGCCTAAGGCAAAAATCAGCATGCCGGCAACGATAATGGGTTTACGTCCGATTTTATCTGAGAGCATACCAAAGGGAATTTGAAAAATAGCCTGTGTCAGTCCATAGGCGCCAATAGCAAAGCCAATTAAAAAGGGAGTATTGCCATCAAGTTCCTGGCCATAGAGTGAAAAAACAGGAAAAATCATAAACAGGCCCAGCATTCGCAACGAATAAATACTCGCTAATGAAGCTGCTGCACGTTTTTCAATTGGATTAAGTTTATCTATCTCAGATTCTTTCATTTACAATACATTTTACTCATCCAGTCATTTGACTGGATATCATTCATTTTTAATGGTGTTCTTTCAGTTCGAAAGACAGTATATTATCAGTTTTTGGCAAGGCTTGTTATATTTTTTTATGCACACAATAAAAATTCAGGGTGTACGTACCCACAACTTAAAAAATTTTGATATTGAGCTCCCAAGAGACAAGTTGATAGTGATCACCGGCTTATCCGGTTCAGGTAAATCATCACTGGCTTTTGATACAATCTATGCTGAAGGTCAGCGCCGCTACGTTGAGTCTTTATCCAGCTACGCCAGACAATTCCTGTCTATAATGGAAAAACCCGATATTGATCATATCGAAGGTCTTTCCCCTGCAATTTCCATAGAACAAAAATCGACCTCTCATAACCCACGTTCGACGGTGGGAACAGTCACGGAGATATACGATTATTTACGGCTGCTATTTGCCCGTGCAGGGACGCCTCGCTGTCCAGAACACAATACGACCCTTGATGCCCAAACTGTCAGTCAAATGGTTGATCGGACTCTGGCTCTGCCAGAGGGAAGTAAATTAATGCTCCTTGCCCCGGTTGTCCAGGCCAGAAAGGGGGAACATCACGTACTCTTTAGTGAACTGATTGCTCAAGGGTATATTCGAGCTCGTATTGACGGAGAAGTTTACGAACTGGACAACGCACCTGATCTGGAGTTACGTAAGAAACATACCATTGAAGTGGTTGTTGATCGATTTAAAGTACGCCCTGATCTGAAACAACGTCTGGCAGATTCTTTTGAAACTGCACTGGAACTATCTAATGGCATTGCTCGAATTAGTTATATGGACAGCATTTCACCTGCTGATGGCTCTTTACAGGCTGATGGCTCCTCACCTGCTGATGGCTCTCAACAGGATGACGTCACCTTTTCAGCAAAATTTGCCTGTCCTGAATGTGGCTACAGTCTGGCAGAACTTGAGCCACGATTATTTTCTTTTAATAATCCAGCAGGAGCCTGCCCAAGTTGTGATGGTCTCGGTGTTAATCAGTTTTTTGACCCCTCAAAAGTCGTTCACGATGCCAGCTTATCACTGACCTCAGGCGCTATACGCGGTTGGGATCGCCGTAATGCCTATTATTTCCAAATGTTGACCTCTCTGGCAAAACACTACAAATTTGATATTGAAGCCGCTTATGAGGATTTGCCCAAAAAGATCCAGAAAATGATTTTATATGGCAATAACGATGAAACAATAAACTTTGTCTATGTCAATGATAAAGGCAGAAAAACAACTCGAAATGGCCCTTTTGAAGGTGTTATTCATAATATGCAGCGCCGCTACCGGGAAACCGACTCGAATGTCGTGCGCGAAGAATTAAGTAAATATCAAACCGTGCAGGCCTGTCCAGAGTGTCAGGGCAGCCGCTTAAATACAGCCGCCCGGCATGTTTTTATTAAAGGAAAAACATTACCTGAAGTCACGGCAATGTCCATCGGTGACACCCGGGATTTTTTTGAAAAGCTGTCACTTAAAGGTAAGCGGGGTGAGATCGCCAAAAAAATTGTCATTGAAATCCTGCAAAGACTGAATTTTTTAGTCAATGTCGGCCTGGAATACCTCACTCTGGATCGCCGGGCAGAAACGCTTTCCGGTGGTGAAGCACAACGTATCCGCCTGGCCAGTCAGATAGGTGCCGGTCTGGTCGGCGTTATGTATATCCTTGATGAACCTTCCATTGGACTGCACCAGAGAGACAATCAGCGTTTACTCAATACACTGACCTATTTACGGGATCTGGGTAATACCGTCATTGTTGTAGAACATGATGAAGATGCCATTAGGGCTGCCGATCATATTGTCGATATCGGCCCCGGTGCCGGTATCCATGGTGGTGAAATCATTGCCCAGGGCACTCTGGATGATATTTTAAACAATAAACAGTCCATTACCGCTCAGTTCTTAAATGGCACCGATGGCATTGTGACCCCTAAAGAAAGAACACCTGTTGATGACACAAAACTGCTGAAAATCATTGGTGCAACGGGTAATAACCTTAAAAACGTTGATGTCACCATCCCGGTTGGCCTGCTCACTGTGGTGACCGGTGTTTCCGGCTCAGGTAAATCAACCTTGATTAACGATACTCTCTATGAATATTCTGCTGCTCATTTAAACCGAGCCAATACCTCTCCTGCACCCTATAAAGCCATTGAAGGCATTGAACACTTTGACAAAGTCATAGACATTAACCAAAGTCCCATAGGCCGCACACCACGCTCTAATCCGGCCACCTACACCGGCCTTTTTACTTCAATTCGTGATTTATTCACTGCCACCAATGAGGCACGCTCTCGGGGATATACACCCGGTCGTTTTAGCTTTAATGTCAAAGGCGGACGCTGTGAAGCCTGTCAGGGTGATGGTGTAATTAAGGTGGAAATGCATTTTCTACCGGATATTTATGTACCCTGCGATGTTTGTAAGGGCAAACGTTACAACCGTGAAACACTGGAGATAAAATACAAAGGGAAAAATATATACCAGATCCTGGACATGACCATCGAAGATGCCTATGAATTCTTTAGTGCAATACCTGCCTTAAAACGAAAATTACAAACTTTATTAGATGTCGGTCTTAGCTATATCAAATTGGGACAAAGTGCGACAACCCTTTCAGGTGGTGAAGCACAAAGAGTTAAATTATCAAAAGAGTTATCAAAAAGAGATACCGGTAAAACACTCTACATACTTGATGAGCCCACTACAGGGCTGCATTTTTATGACATAAAACAGCTCCTTCAAGTGCTTTTTAAACTGCGTGATCATGGCAATACAGTGGTTATTATCGAGCACAACCTGGATGTCATTAAAACGGCTGACTGGTTAATTGATATGGGGCCAGAAGGGGGCAATAAAGGGGGCACTGTAATAGCTTGCGCGACACCTGAACAATTAGTTAAAAATAAAAAATCCTATACCGGTTCTTACCTGAAATCTTATCTAAAAAACGATGCCTGAAAATATCGACTGAGTCTATGAATATGTGCTGCATTATTTCGTGATTTGACGCAGTCCGAACGAAATAATGCAGCACATATTCATAGTCGGTTTCTGCAATTGGAACGAATTAAATATCACCTTGAACAACACCTTGAACAACAGACATAAAAAAACCGGTCGAGACCGGTTTTTTTATAAGAAAGCTTATGCTTCCTAAAGAAAATAAGTCAGTGAAACTTATTCATCCATCTCTTCAATATCATCTTCGTCTTCATCTTCGATGATTGGACGATCAACCAATTCAACATAAGCCATTGGTGCACGGTCACCCGTACGGAAACCACATTTTAAGATACGGATATAGCCACCAGGACGTTCCTGATATCTTGGACCAATTTCAGTGAATAATTTTGCAGTAATTTCATTATCACGAGTACGAGCAAAGATAATACGACGATTAGCAACAGAATCCTGCTTAGCACGTGTAATTAAAGGTTCAACAACACGACGTAATTCTTTTGCTTTTGGTAAAGTCGTTCTAATGATTTCATGACGTAATAAAGAAACAGCCATATTTTTGAACATCGCTTTACGATGTGAGCTGTTACGATTTAATTGACGTCCACTATGACGATGACGCATTTTATAGTCCTTCTAAATAATTTACAGCACCCAGTGAACAATTAGCGACACTGAATCAAAGTAACTGCAAACACTACTGACGTAGATTCTTGTAAATAAAGAGTTAAAGCTTAGTGCTGTCTTTAAGGATAGCAGGCGGCCAGTTTTCCAATTTAATACCAAGACTCAGACCTTTCGAAGCAAGTACATCTTTAATTTCAGTTAAAGATTTCTTGCCCAGGTTAGGCGTCTTCAGTAATTCAACTTCTGTTCTTTGAATCAAATCACCAATGAAGTAGATTTGTTCTGCTTTTAAACAGTTGGCTGAACGTACAGTTAATTCTAAATCGTCGATAGGACGTAAAAGAATTGGATCAATTTCTGGTTCTTTCTCTTCTGGTGCTTCAGCTTCACGAACATTCAAGTTAACAAAAGAAGATAACTGATCGGAAAGAATGGTTGCCGCATGTTTAATTGCTTCTTCTGGATCAATCGTACCATTAGTCTCAAGATCAATAATTAACTTGTCCAGGTTGGTACGTTGCTCAACACGCGCACTTTCAACAGAATAAGATACTTTAATCACTGGACTATAACTCGCATCCAGTTGTAAACGTCCTATGACAGTGTCAGTATCATCTGAATTACCACGAGTATTAGAAGGATGATAACCAATACCCTTATTGATACGTAATTTCATGGAGATTTCAGCATCACTGGATAGATTACAAATAACATGATCAGGATTAATTATCTCAACATCATGATCCAGAGCAATATCTGCCGCAGTCACTAACCCGGGACCTTTTTTAGTCAGGGATAATTCGACTTCATCACGATTATTTAAAATAATTGAAACACCCTTAAGATTCAGTAAGATTTCAATAACATCTTCCTGTACCCCTTCCATGCTTGAATACTCGTGCAGTACGCCATCTATTTCGACTTCATAGATGCAGGCACCCGTCATAGAAGAAAGTAGTATCCGGCGTAATGAGTTACCTAAAGTATGTCCAAAGCCTCTTTCAAGAGGTTCCAAAACTACTTTCGCATGATTTTCTGAATATTGTTGAACATCAACCAGTTTAGGTCTTAGAAACTGAGATACAGAGTCCTGCATGAAGTGTCCTCATAGCATTTTAAGATTGTTTTAATGTCAAAAACACACAAACCTCATCACCTTAATGAAAAGATAATGAGGAATAGTGATATCAACAAAGGCAGAATTACTTAGAGTATAATTCCACAATTAGGTTTTCTTGAATTTCGCTTGGTAAGTCAGCACGTTCAGGAATTGACTTAAATGTACCTTCCATTGATTTGTCATCAACAGAAATCCACTCACTTGACTCACGTTGTTTACATAATTCAAGAGCTTCCTTAATACGTTGTTGTTTCTTAGCTTTCTCGCGAATCGAGATAACATCACCAGGCTTACAAGTGAAAGATGCAACATTAACAGTCTGACCATTAACCACAATTGCTTTATGGCCGACAAGCTGTCTGGCTTCTGCTCGTGTGGAACCAAAGCCCATACGATAAACAACATTATCTAAACGTTGCTCCAGAAGTTTTAATAAATTTTCACCAGTTGCGCCTTTTTGACCTGATGCTTTCTTATAATAATTTCTGAACTGTTTTTCCAGAACGCCATAAATTCTTTTTACTTTTTGCTTTTCACGTAACTGTAAACCAAATTCACTTAAACGGCCACGGCCTGCACCATGTACACCTGGTGGTTGTTCCATGTTACATTTTGAGTCAAGTGAACGCAGGCCGCTTTTAAGGCCTAAATCTGTTTTCTCACGACGTGATAATTTACAAGTTGGTCCGATATATCTAGCCATTATTTATCTCCTTCCTGCCCTATACACGACGTTTCTTAGATGGACGACAACCATTATGTGGAATAGGTGTCACATCTGTAATGCTGTTTATTTTGTAACCCAGAGCATTGAACGCACGAACTGCAGATTCACGACCGGGACCAGGACCTTTAACATTCACGTCAAGATTTTTCATACCCATGTCAAGGGTGATTTTTCCAGCTCTTTCAGCAGCAACCTGTGCGGCGAAAGGTGTACTTTTTCTTGAACCACGGAAACCAGAACCACCAGCGGTAGCCCATGACAGAGTATTACCCTGGCGGTCTGTGATTGTGATAATTGTGTTATTGAATGATGCATGTATATGTGCAATCCCATCAACAACTGTACGTTTTACTTTCTTACGTGAACGACTTGAACTTGGTTTAGCCATAGTGTTACCTACATTTTATCTAAAAGAAATTTTGTTCTTTAGATATGAAAAAATGAATCTTATAAGAGCATTTAATTACTATCAATTATAAAAAGATAATAAGGCAGCTCAAATAACAAACAGTTCGTTTAAATTTGCAAATTATTTGCTAAAGATTTACAGATTGGTTTTGCAACGCTTACTTACGTATTGGCTTTCTTGGGCCTTTACGAGTTCTTGCATTCGTTTTTGTACGCTGACCACGTAAAGGTAAACTTCTACGATGTCTAATACCACGATAACAACCCATGTCCATAAGGCGTTTGATATTCATTGACGTTTCACGTCTCAAATCACCTTCAACATCAAATTCATCTATCAGACTACGAACAGTATCAAGCTGCTCTTCTGATAATGCTTCAATCTTAGTATTACCAGCAATACCGGCTTTTTCTAAGATTTGAGCTGAACGGGTTCTTCCAATTCCATAAATCGATGTTAACGCAATAACTGCATGTTTTCTATCTGGAACATTTACACCAGCAATACGAGCCATAAAGGCACTCCCATCAATCTAATAGTAATACAAAGAGCGCGAATTATACGCGCTCTAATTCAATCTGTCAATCACAAATTGTGCTTGACAATTTTTAAACAATTGGCTTTAAATAACCAATCTGCTTTAAAATAAAACTAAAGTTAAATATTGTTAAATAAAGTTAAATAGATTTAACCCTGACGTTGTTTATGACGACCATCTGTACAGATGACTCGAACAATACCTTTACGTTTAATAATTTTGCAGTTTCTGCAAATCTTTTTTACTGAAGCACGGACTTTCATGTTACACCTCTAAAAATATATATCGTAGAAATTAGTCGCTTGTATTGAGTTATTTTTTGGAACTTTTCAGATTAGCTTTTTTCATTAAACCTTCATACTGATGAGACATGATGTAGGTCTGAATTTGAGCCATAAAGTCCATAGTAACAACTACAATAATCAACAAGGATGTTCCACCAAAATAGAATGGCACATTCCAGTTAAGAATTAAAAACTCAGGCAATAAACAAACACCCGTAATATAAACAGCACCAATTAGAGTCAATCTGCTCATAATGGCATCTATAAATCGGGATGTATTTTCACCGGGTCTAATCCCGGGAATAAATGCACCTGATTTCTTTAAATTATCTGCAGTTTCTCTGGGATTAAACATAATCGCAGTATAAAAGAAACAGAAGAAGAAAATACCTAATGCATAAAACAAAACATATAATGGTTGACCTGGAGAAATTGCATCTGCCATATTTTGCATCCAGCCCAGGCCTTCAGAATTGGCAAACAGTTTACCCAGTGTCGCAGGAAACAAAATAATACTTGATGCAAAAATGGGTGGAATAACTCCAGCCATGTTTACCTTTAAGGGTAAATGCGATGACTGTGCTGCATACATTTTCTTGCCTTGCTGACGCTTGGCATAGTTAACTGTTATTCGCCGTTGTGCCCGTTCGACAAAAACCACAAATGCCGTGACAGCAATGATGATCAAGATCAACAGTAAAAGCACACCAGAAGAAATGGTTCCTTCACTTTGTAAAGAAAAAGTACCACCCAGCGCACTTGGCAAGCCCGCAACAATACCCGCAAAGATGATAAGCGAAATACCATTACCTATGCCGCGCTCAGTAATTTGTTCACCCAGCCACATCAGAAACATTGTTCCTGTAACCAGTGTTGCTACCGTTGAAAGTCTAAAAATAAGGCCAGGATCAACTACAACATTGGTCGCGCCGGCTGTTTGGCTTTCCAATGTAATCGCCACACCCAGGGCCTGAAATGTTGCTAAGCAAACAGTGGCTATACGTGTGTATTGGGTAATCTTTCTTTTTCCTGCCTGTCCTTCTTTACTCAGTTGCTCAAGTGTTGGAATAACCTTGGTCATTAACTGAATAATAATGGAAGCAGAGATATAAGGCATAATACCCAGAGCAAAGACAGAAAGTCTTTCTAATGCACCACCTGAAAACATGTTAAACATGCCCAGAATAGAATCACGCTGCTGATCAAACAGAGCAGCCAGTGCTGCGGGATTAATACCGGGAACCGGAATATAGGTTCCAATACGAAAAACTAATAATGCACCAAGAACAAAAAGGAGGCGGTTTTTTAACTCAGAGAGTTTACCGCCTCCTAATGAACTGGCCAATTGAGCTGCTGATGCTGCCACAAATCGTTCCTTTGTTTACCTGGCAAGAGTTACTCATCAGGAATATCTACAAAACTTTTGATTTACCAGCTTAGGTTAACGTTTGTTACAACCTAAGCCTGGTATTTTACTAATCTTCTATTTTGCCACCGGCAGCTTCGATTGCCGCACGTGCACCTTTAGTTGCTGAAATACCTTTAAGAGTAACAGCCTTAGTAATTTCACCTGAAGCAAAAACTTTAACGCGTTTAATATTTTTGGTGATAAGGTTTGCTTTTTTAAGTGCATCCAGATCAACAACATCATCAAAGCGATTCAGTTCATGTAAACGAATCTCATCGGTGATAATACTCACACGTGATGAAAAGCCCACTTTAGGTAAACGTTTTTGTAGTGGCATCTGACCACCCTCAAAACCGACCATGACTGTACCGCCAGAACGTGACTTCTGACCTTTATGTCCGCGCCCACAGGTCTTGCCAGTTCCAGAACCGATCCCGCGACCGACTCGCTTACCAACTTTATTAGACCCTTGCGCAGGTTTTAGTGAATTAAGATACATTATCTTATTCCTCAACTTTTAATAAATATGATACCGCTTTGATCATACCGCGGTTTTCCGGGGTATCAATCACTTCAACAGTATGGTTTATTCTTCTCAGGCCAAGACCGGCAACACAGGCTTTATGTGCTTTCAGTCGACCATTAATACTCTTAATTTGAGTGACTTTAATTGTCTTTGACATAATTTCCTACCTGCTTATTGACCGCTGATTTCTTCAACAGTTTTGCCACGCTTCGCCGCAATAAAATCGGGGGAACGCATTTCTGTCAAGCCTTTAATTGTAGCGCGAACTACATTAATTGGATTTTGTGTACCAATGCATTTTGCTAATACGTTGCGAATACCAACTGCTTCAAAAACAGCACGCATTGCTCCGCCTGCAATAATTCCAGTACCTTCAGACGCTGGTTTCATATAGACCCTTGCAGCACCTTCAACGCCATAGAGACCATACTGCAGAGTACCATCTGTAACAGCGACTTTTTTGATATTTCGACGCGCATTTTCCATCGCCTTTTGAATCGCAGCAGGTACTTCTTTCGCTTTACCGCGACCAAAGCCAACACGACCATTACCATCACCAACTACTGTCAGAGCGGCAAAGCCGAATACACGACCACCTTTAACAACTTTAGCAACACGGTTAACGTTGATCAATTTTTCGATCAAATCATCTGTTTGTTTTTCTTTTGCTTGGTTTCTTCCAGCCATGATATTACCCTTAAAATTCCAGACCATTTTCACGAGCTGCATCAGCTAGTGACTTGACACGACCGTGGTATTTGAAACCACTCCGATCAAAAGCGACTTTTGTAATACCTGCTTCTTTTGCTTTCTCAGCTATCGCTTTACCGACTGCAGTAGCAGCATCACAATTACCAGTGTATTTTACTTCTGATTTAATAGCAGCTTGTGCTGTGTTAACAGCAGCAATCACTTCTGAACCATTAGGTGCAATAACCTGGGCATATATATGTCTTGGTGTTTTATGAATAGTCAGGCGGTTAACCGCTAACTCTTTAATCTTGGCACGCGCTCTGCGAGAACGACGTATACGTTTTTCTTTCTTATCCATCACATCAGCCTCTTAGTACTACTTCTTCTTAGCTTCTTTACGAACGACATGC
>JAPVVU010000040.1 GCA_028571885.1 Gammaproteobacteria bacterium
AATTCTTATGCAGCAAAACCACCGCCAATTCCCTTAAGCTGTAGTATTTCACCTGCTGACGGGACTGCAACCGCAGGTACAGGAGTCACTTTTAACGGCTCTGCTGATGGTGGTGCCAAAGGTGGGAAAAATTATAGCTGGGATTTTTCAGATGGCTCCGGCAGTCCTGCTTCAGCGACGACAAGTTCAGTCAATGTCACTTATAATACTTCCGGTACATTTAATGTGCTGCTGAGTGTCTCAGACAAAAATAATACCGTTGCCAATTGCAGTACAACTATTTCTGTTGCAGGTAGTGCTAATCAGGCTCCGGTGGCTAACGATGATACTGCCACGACCGATCAGAATACTCCGGTTAATATCAATGTAGTTGCTAATGACACGGATGCTGATGGCACGATTAATCCGGCCACTGTGGTCGTTTCCCAGCCATCTAACGGCGGCACCTTTGCTAATAATGACGGCACAGTGGACTATACTCCCGCTCAGGATTTTACCGGTAATGATAGTTTCACTTACACGGTAAAAGATAATCTGGGTGTGATTTCCAATACTGCAACTGTAACCATAACCGTTAATTCTGTTGGTGGCGGTAATACCATTTCCATTAATTCAACCAGCCAGAATGGTGTACCAATTAATCCTGTGCCTGAACAAGCCATTACCAATACCAATGATCACGTTATTCTGGCAATCAATGATTTAGGTATGCATTGTGGTGATTTGGATACCCGTGTGTCCAGCATTCTGCCTCCCTTTAATGTACTCCATGCACAGGTTATACAACGTGGTATTAATTCTACACCACGGATTATGACGGAAGCTGACAACATTGAAGTGATTTATTCAGCAGCTTCTAATCCAGATGATCCTGCTTTAAGCGGTAATAGCTCAACAGGTCAACCATTGTTAAATAGTAAGAACAACTCAGGTGAAGTCTATAAAACCAATTTCTGGGAATTGGCTATTGATTCAAATGAATCAATAGCATTAAAAGCCTATAGACCATTCTATCCCTCTGGTATTCTCGATGCTTTTGATCCATCTGCACATAAAGGTTTGCCTATGCCAGATGTAGAACGTCTCTATTTGGGTGATGGTAATCTTGCTGCAGATACTCAGGTTATGCCTGGTCATGCTGATGCTTACATAGCCAATGAAACGGAGCGTTTTGAACAGTTTGTCGGCAGTATGCCGTTTTTTACCAGCTTTCCCTTTGGTTATGTAGCTGAAAATGTCAACTGGTTTGAAGCGGCAGGTATTCCATTAGCAACCTTTGATGATTCAGGTGTGGAAAATACTTACCCATTATTAAGAGTTCAGGCTAAAGGTACTGGGGTCGATGATCCCGTTCTTGCCACTATTGACACAGTGGCTCCTATCTCTGGCGAAGCAAATTGTCAGGGCTGTCATGGTGCGATTGTAGACGGTGGTAATGGCGTGGCGACAGAAGCACTTGCCAGCGTTGCTACAACTATAAATGATCCAAAAGTGGGATCTGTGCCTCTTGCAATAAGCCAGGAATTTGCGGCAGATCTTAATATTCTGCGTCTGCATGATCAGAAACATTTAACTTCTCTGGAAGCTAACCGTCCAGTTGTTTGTCAGAGTTGTCACTATACGCCAGCACTTGATTTGGCTCAGTTGGGACCTTTGGGCCCAGAAAATGATGGTCCGCTTATTCTCAATGGCCAACTCATATCTGATTCCCTGGCCAATGGACGCGATCAGGTTAAAAATAAATCCATGTCTAATGTCATGCACAGCCACCATGGTTCTATTAACGTTATCGATAATACTGATGGCACAGTCTCAATTGCTCAAGCAGGAGACACAAATGTACGTTCATTATTTCCATCAATGGAACCACCAGTGACTGGCGGCAACTTACGAGATCCTATTGCTGCTGATAATGTGTTACAGGAAACCTGTTATCAGTGTCATCCCGGTCGTCGTACTGACTGCCTGCGTGGTGCAATGGCTAGTGGTGGCATGTTGTGTCAGGATTGTCATGGTGATATGGCACAGGTTGGTGATGACTTCACCCGTGGTGTTGATCCGGCTCATGCGGGTGCTTTTGAACTGGCTGGTGACTTCTATACCAATCCGGCTACACCTCGTGTTCCCTGGGCCAATGAGCCAGGCTGTGGTTCCTGTCATACGGGCGATGCACTGGATAATATGCACAGTGATGCTGATACCATTGGCTCACTCAGTGATGCGGTTCGCCTGATGCAGGCATGGCGTGTGGGAGATGCTAAAGCAACACCAATTGTACCAACCAACAAACGTTTTGCAGAAGATGTGGTTGCAACGGGTGATGCGGCAGGCAATCCAAAACTCTATCGTGTGAGTACTGGTGGGCAGGTATTATCCGACCTGGGTTCAGCTGGTGTACAAAAATCAGGACATGCCGGGTTATTCTGTGAGGCTTGTCATGGTGCAACACATGCAATCTGGCCCAATGCTAATCCTAACGCAAATGATAATGTCGCTTCGCAACAGCTTCAGCAACATGCCGGTACAATTACTGAGTGTTCTGTCTGTCATGAACCAAATGATGACAGTTTACCATTAGGTCTGGGAGGTCCTCATGGTATGCATCCTATTGTTGCTAATGGTGATGACCGCTGGAATTTCAATCATAATAACTATGGCGGCAGCAGCAATAACAATTGTCGAACCTGTCATGGTACCGATCTGAAAGGTACCGTTCTATCCAGAACGGCAGCAGACAGAATCGTACAATGTAAAAATGATCAGGGAACGCTTTGTGACAGCAGGAATAATCTGACTGCTACGATACCCAAGGGTACCGAAGTTGGTTGTGGACTCTGTCATAAACAAAAACGTTAAATTTGTTGTAACTATTCAGCGTATATTTCTTAATGACCACTGTTGAGCCCATGGTTGCTTATAAATAATATGCTGAATAGTTACTATTGATCGAAGAAAATATCAAATCAGAAATAGAAGTTTTGTTTGCTTGATACTCACCCGAAGTACATCCACCTATGTATTCTTGAGGTTTAATTCAACAATTCCTATAAATACAATATCCGAAGTAGTATTATTAAAAAAAGTGTTTATATTTTTTCTTCTCATCAGAACCAGGAGTCAGGAAATGTCAATTATTGAACAAATTAATAACTCAACCAGTGAGGAAGAGATATCACAATTAATTGAAGAGCATGTTATCGATATTGAAACACCTCTCAGCTGGGGTGAGGAAGCTGACAAATTAGAGAGTGAGGGTGAAACCCATAAAGCTGAGATTTTAAGGGCTGCTGAAAAACGTTGTATCGAGTTAAGTCACCAATAAATCAATTGTTATTTTAACGAATCAGCCTGAGTTTCACTTACGCCGAGGTGAGGATTTTCCTGTTGGTGCCTGACAGGATTGTAACGAGTCGCCGAACAGCAAGAATGTTTTGCGCAACTATTCGCTTATTCTTCCACTAGCCGTAGTCGCGCTGCAAAAATATCTTGCGGAGGGGCATCACGTAAATCCGGCCACACCGGGTAGGCACGATTCACACCGCAGGCTAACCCGATGTAGTCACCGATGAAACCTTGGTTATCTACTTTTTTACGTGCATGGCGAGGATTAGAGGCCTGGCTGGTAACGCGGACGTCATCAAGAAATGTCAGTGAACCCAGGAGAGTCGCTGTGGCATAAAGGTGGTAGCGAAGATTGTTCGGGTCGTCGCGCCGGTCTAGCCAGGCAACATAAACGCTGCCGTCGGAGTCGCTGCACAACCAGGGGAAAAACTGATCCCCCTGAGTTTCATTGTTGACGCGTACCGGCAAATGCCACGTGTCGCCACCGTTTGATGAGCGTACCATCCATATGTCTGAGAGGTGCTCATCGCCAAAACCGGTCATAACAAACGGTTTGGCAAAATCATCCTCCAACGTGTAGCCGCTTATCTCGAAGGCATCATTGATACCAGTGAGATAGACGATGGCTTCCCCCGGGAAACTCACCGGTTTGGTCACGCCGTCAACGACAACGAAGCCATGGGAACTTCCGTCTGCGTCGCTGTAGTTTCCCACTATGTCTCCGTGTTCGTTAATATCAGTCAGTTTGACGCTGCTGGCATCGTCGATATGGATTGGCAACCAGATTTCATCCTGGTATTGAAAACCATGAGTCACGCCTGCGTCGTCCCTGTAGTAACCGACGATTGCACCGGCATTGTTGATGCCCGTAAGAAAGGTGTGTTCGGCATCGGGGTGATCCAGCTGAACAAAGCTGCCATCGGGATCATGAATAAAGCCGTGAGCCTTTTGATCCTGTAGTACAAACCAGCCGACGACGCGGCTATTGTTGTCTATGTCCTGCGCGTGGGTACTGAGCGAGTCGGGATAATAAACAGGAGTGAAGCTCCCGTTACGCCAAATATAGCCGTGGTGCACGCCTGAAGTTTTAGTAAAGGTACCGGTCACAACACCCTGTTCGTTGATGCCGCTGGCTATTGTGGATTCCGCGTCGGGGTGGCCAAACACATCATAGGTTTCGGTGCGACGGCGACGGAAGGCGGTTATCTGTTCCGTGCGCCGGTCTTTGAACCATCCCACTACATTGCCCTGGGTATTGATGTCCAGGGCTTTAATGTTCTTTGCGCGAGGCAGCGTTACCGGCGTATAGAGTGGTGCCTGATCGGCAAATGTGGCGTATACCCAGCCTCTGGTTATTTCTTCGTGGGATACAGTTAAAACAGGATAGCGTGAGCCGCGCATTACGCCATTGACGGCTTGACCCGGCCCCAATTCTGCCAACAGCTGCGGCTCGCTCCAACGATTTTGGTTGGCATTGAGCTTAGTGAATTTGATCTGATATTTGGTTGGCGCGGCGGTATACGGCGGTTCAGTACTTGACCACGCAACATAAACCTCACCATCCGGACCAATCGCCGGATGAGCACCCCAATTGTTTCCTTGCGCCAGAATCGTGCTTTCCATTTCAATCGGTTCGGAGGGTGGGGTTCCATTAAATAAAGATTCCGGATTGTCTATGACAATGACACGAATTTGTCGATCATAGTCATCTGTGGCACTGACGGCGGTGTAGACGATATAAAGTCGCGTTTGACCTTGATGCTGGCCTGCTGCCACGAATGGCTTATCAAAGAGTCGGTCGCTATCATCGTCGAAGGTGATCACGTCAGCCTGATTGGTGGCGTTGGAACCGATACGAGCAAGCATCGGCAGGGTTCTGGAAATACGACCATTGTCAGTGTCGTGGAAAAAACCTGATACGTAGCTGACACCATGGGCGTCAATAGCAACGGTGGGATCGGAAAATGAATCACGGTCAAAATCTTCAGCATTTAGCAAAAAACGCAGCCAGTTTGTGCCGCCATCGCTGCTTACGCTGATTCGACAGCCCCTATTGATGTAGCGTCTGTCCGCCTGCGAATACTGTCCCAGACCCATAATCGCAGCAACCACACGGTCCTGATTGCCCGGAGCCACCGCAATCGCAGGCTCCGTTTCTTCCTGTGAGCCATAGGAGATGCGCGCGTCCTGTTCGTCGATGGCGAGCTGCCATTTGCTGCATCCCGTTAAAAGAACAAACAGACAAAGAAAGGAAAAAGCGAGCTTACGTGGTTGAGGTGATTTGTTCATAATCTTCATGTCGCACTAACCTTTTTACTTTTAAGTCATCGAATTTACCTTTAGGCCATCGAAAGGTCGATCTCTTCTGCTAACAATCTTAATGCATCAGATTGGTTCACGAGAATCAGAATTCTTGCTGCGATACCTTTGAGTTGTTCATGTGCTGCAAAGGTGCTCCACAGTGTTTGAATTAAAAGATTAAAATCCATATCGTGGTCAATCATATTGGCCTGATAGGCCAGGCCCAGCAGTTGGCGCACCGCATCCCTTGCTTCATTTATACGGTTTTCGATGGGTTCCAGAACTCGGAGTACCGTGCTCTGCGCTTCGTAGATAATTGACGTAGCGACTGATAGCTGATGTTTTCTTTTATTCGCTCCTTTTACATCTGTATGGTAAGAAGCACTGATGATTTTGCTGCGCAAGCCTGCTATTTCCGCACACTGGGCAATACTGTTTTTTTTCATTACCTCTTCTGTTGCAAGCAGCCATTGATTTAAATGAGTAAGAAACGTATTGTCTTTATGGGCTGATTTGTTCACCAGCTCAGGAATTAGCAAACTTTGCTTTAAGAGTGCCTCATAGGTGTTTAAATAGGAGTGTTTCATGATTACTCCACCATTAATTTAGATATGATATTCCCCTCGGCATCTTCAATAGTTTGCCACTCCATGCTCTCTTCGGTAATCTTGAGCTTGATGTAAAGCAGAGTTTCGGGCTTTTTATCTTTAAGCTTGTCGCTCTCTACCGTTACTTTGGCATTTTCAATTTTACCGGTCATCTCTCTTGGTTTTATTTCAGGCTGCAGATATTTCGCCAGATTTTCCACCAGTTTTTCTCTGATCTGGTCATCGTTGATATCTTGAAATTTGAGCGCTCTTTCAAATACAGCACGCGCTTGTTTATCGCTTTTGATCGCTTTTATGGAGATATCCGATATAGACTCACTAAAATCATTCAACGACGTTCGGATGTCGGCACCACTTTTAACTGATTTTTCCAACGTATCAATCTGTGCAAAAATCGCTTTTCTTAACGCTGTCGAAATGTCTCTATTAAAACTGGAGACTTTAAAGACATTTTTTATCTCTGCATAGGTTTTCGTATAGAAGTGTTTGTTATCGATTGGCTGATAATCTGTTTCTACTGATTTTTCCAATTCGTCTATCGCAACCGGAATCGTAAACTCAGTATCTTGTATCTTCATTCTGGGAATGGAGAAATATTTTAACAGATCATGTTCGGCATACATTTTGGCGATATTGGCAGATTCTACATCGGCTATGACCCGCGCATAGTTTAAATCTTTTACCAGAGAACCCAAATAGTCTTTTAACGTTGGCATGCAATCTCTCCTTGATGTGTATCATGGAAACCCAACACACGGGTTTCCATAACGATCAACCCTTAACTTCCAGTCGGTTGAGCGACGATGGCATCTTCCAGGATACCCAGGAGTTTTTCCATGCCGGCAGGTATCTCATCCTGAGAAATTTTAATTTTTATGCCAAGCTGATACGTTTTGTCGACTTTGCTTCCCTGTCTGCTGGTGCGTTGATAGGATGCATTGACTTTGAAGTTTACTGAGGAACTGTATTTGACTTTTGCGCTGGCTTTAGCAAAGAGTGAGGTGATACCTCCTGTCCCCGTACTTGCAGAACCGGATGTCGATGACTTGTATCCAAAGCTCGTCGATCCTTTGAACTTCGAACCGACGCGAGCATACTCCATGGAGGTGATTTTTGCATGAAAATCGATCTCGCCTTCTTCGACCCGGATAAATGGAATGGGCAGCATCGTCAAGATAGGCACTTCCAGCTGCATTTCATCAAAGACTGCCGGAACAGCGTCATCATCTTCCGTTGTAACGCTTGCCGCCATGCCCGTACCGCCTGCTACGGTGACGGTAGTGCTGCTGTCATACCCGCTTCCCGCACTGGTAACGGTAATATCCGTTACAGCACCGCTTGTATTGACCGTAGCCGTTGCCGTGGCCCCGGTACCAACACCCGAGATAGTGACGGCCGCACCTGCTGCATAACCGGAACCTCCGCTGCTTACAGAGATAGAATCTATCTTACCTTTCACCGCAGCCTGATAAGGTGCAACCATCTTAGGATATTTGAAACTGACATAAACGGGTGTTCCCGGTGTCACTACGCCGGTGGTCTCATCTTCGGAATCAGGGGTAAAACCAACTGCTTTGATAAAATCAACCGTTGAAAGTGCGGCTTGAGCCTGCGCATCAACGATCGCATTCAGCGGTCCGCCAATCATACTTTGAAAATCGATACTTGAAAGCTCCTGACCAGGAGCATAATTTGAAATAGCCATGATTGAATCCTTTTACGTTGTAGTTTTGATTAACATTTAGGATTTAGCACAATACAAACTCTGGATTCTTGTAACCCTATACTTCCTATATAGCATAACAATTGTTTTTTTGCTATAGTTATTAAATTTTTTATTTCCTAAGAGAGTATTTAAATTCTATATTTTTTAGTATTAATTAATGCTCAATAAAAAGACCTGGTAACTACGTGGTGAGCGTATATTTCTTAATGACAACAGGCTCTTTATAAATAATATGCTGAATAGTTACAAATAAACAAAGGTACTATAGAGGTTAAATTTTTGTTATATTGAAGATTATAATAAATAGAGGACTAATTGTTGTGCGGGCATTATCTTTATGAATTCAATGACTACTATTTGTCGTATACCAGCGATCGGCTTTCTGGTATTTTTTATCAGCAGTATTTCGTTTGCCGGTGATTTAAGCTTTTCTCAAGCATGGTCAGAGTTGCAAAAAAATAATGACGGACTTGCAGCGGCTTATGCGAATCAGGAAAAATCTGAGCATATGGTTGAGGCTGCAGAGGATCTTTATTGGCCGGAAATTGGCATCACAGCTGATTATACAAAGTTGGATGATGAGGTTAGTTTAGAGCCTTCAGATTTATTTGATTCTATGCCCAGAGGTGACGTTCTGGAAAAATTTTTAAATTTGCTAGGAAGGATTGACGGGATTCCACGCAGTCAGATTAATGATGCTTTTACCAGTGAAATGACCAAAGACTATGTGGTTATCTCTTCTTTGAATGCTGTATGGCCTGTTTATACCGGGGGACGGATTGATGCTGCACAGGATATTGCTGTCAACCAGTTAGCAGAAGCAAAATACTTATCTCGAATAAAAAAACAGGCTCTGTTTGAGCAATTAGTGAAAGTCTATTTTGGTGTGGTTCTGTCAAAGGAGGTTTTGGCTGCTCGAACAGATTTAGAAAAGGGTTTGTTTAAGCATTTTGATAATTCAAAAAAACTACAGAAAGAAGGTCAGATAGCAAAGGTTGAACGTTTAAAAGCTGAGGCCAGTTATGACAAATCACGGGTTGAAAAAAATAAAGCCAGACGTTCACTTGAAATAGCTCAGGTGGCATTAAATCATCTGTTAAAAGAAAAACATGATATTAACCCCAATAGCTTGCTGTTTATTAATAATACCCTGCCTTCAATGTCTGAAATTACTACTGAGACATTAAAAAATCATCCGGGACTTGGCGTGCTTGACTCTAAACGCAAGCAGGCAGAGGGTTTTGTCGATGTCAAAGAAGGGGAATATTTACCGGAAGTTTTTTTGTTTGGCAGTTATAATCTCTATGAACAGGACACACTGGCTGCTGATTTAGCCCCTGACTGGATGGTTGGCGTCGGTGTAAAAATACCAATAACGACTCGTACCGGCCGTTCAGGGAAACTAAAAGCAGCAAAATCCACTATTATTGAACTGGATTATCTTACGACTCAAGCGATTCAGGATCTAAAACTACTGGTCGAAAAAACCTGGCGTGAAGCCAATACCGCTCTGGAAGAATATAATGGTTTGAAATCCAGTCTTGCGCTGGCTTATGAAAATATCCGCATGCGTGATATAGCATTCTCTCAGGGGCTTTCTACCTCACTGGAAGTAGTAGATGCCAAATTATTTTTAGTCAGTATCAAAATTCAACGTCAGGTAGCGGCCTATCAATATGTCTTATCACTTGCCCGTTTGTTAGCACTTAGTGATCAAATGTCTTCTTTTTCCGGTTACCAATAAAAAGTATCAATAACAGGCTATTTAAATCATTATTATGAATAAATTAATTTCTTTTTTCTCATGGATTATTATTGTTGTTTTACTGGGGCTTATAATCCATTCATTCTGGCAGGCCTATCAGCCACAGGTACAGCGATTACAAGGACAAATTGAGGCGCGTCAATATAATGTTTCATCAAAAATTCCCGGTCGTATTGATGAAATACTGGTCAGAAAGGGTGATCAGGTACATAAGAAACAATTGATTTATACGCTATTAAGTCCGGAGCTGGAAGCTAAATTAGTAGAAGCAAAGGCTATTAGTGCAGCTGCACAGGATTTAGCAGAAGAAGCGGTTAAGGGAGCAAGAAAACAAGAGGTGGCTGCGGCTAAAGATAATTGGCAAAAGGCGAAAGCCGCCGCACAGTTATATGAAAAAACCTATCAACGAGTAAACAACTTGTATAAACAAGGCGTGCTTTCCGAACAAAAGAAAGATGAGGCACATACACAATTACAAGCTGCACGATATACCCAGCACGCTGCTCTTCAGCTGTATCAGATGGCAGAAGAAGGAACACGAGAGGAAACACGTAAAGCAGCAGCAGATAAGGCTCGTGCTGCGGAGGGTGCCGTGGCGGAGGTAAAAGCCTACACTGATGAAACACAAGTTGTCAGTTGGCATGATGGTGAAGTGACTCAGGTATTATTACACAAAGGTGAAATTGCACCTGCCGGCTTTCCTGTAGTAACCATCATGGATATGAATGACATGTGGGCCGTGTTTCATGTGCGTGAAGATTTGCTTCCTCACTATCAGCAGGGGAGTGAATTTTCTGTGACGATTCCGGCAATAGGAAAAAAAGTCTATCAGTTTAAAGTGAGTCATGTGTCTGTGATGGGTGATTACGCAACATGGCGTGCAACCGATAGTTCTAAAGGCTTTGATATGAGAACCTTTGAGGTTGAAGCTGAACCGCTTCAAGCTATTGAAGGAGCACGTGTCGGTATGTCGGTGATAGTTCAGCAGATATCTAAACAGAAGTGACTATTCTACAACAACTCCGTCGTGAATGGGGCTTGTTAGTCACCGATCCCTGGTTACGTGCTTTTGTCAGTTGGGTGCCTCTGCTGTTGTTTTTTATCCTGTGGTGGATATTTTCTTCAAGTATCCCGCGTGACCTGGCAGTTGGCATTGTCGATCTGGATCACAGTGATTTATCACGAAGTTTAGTGCGCCATTATGATTCTAATCCGGTGTTAAGTGTCACCAGCCAATATGAAAGTATCAGGCAGGGAAGCCGTGCTTTGAGCAGCGGCAAAATTAATGCATTAGTTGTTATTCCCTCCAATCTAAAAAGAGATGTTATTACCGGACACCCGCCGCAAGTGACTGCTTTTTATAATACTCAATTTATACTGATTGGTAAGCTGATATCCAGTGGGTTGCTGGTTGCTCAGGGAACATTTTCAGCTGAAATTGATATTGTTAAAGCCATGATCCAGGGGGATGTAATTGATCAGGCCGTTGCTGCAGCCGTGCCTGTCAGTACACAGATCACGCCTTTATTTAACTTAAAGAGTGATTATGCCCAATTTCTTGTTTCAGCACTCATTCCTGCCATCTGGCAAGTCCTGATTATACTAATCACTATGCTTGCTTTATCCAGAGAACTTCGTCTGCAAGGCTTTGCCAGCTGGCTTGCGGATAGTCCGTTTAAGGCCATTGTGGGTAAATTATTACCTTATACATTAATATTATGGCTGCATGGTGCTGTTTTTCTCTACTTTATGTATGGCGTTCTTAACTGGCCAATGAATGGGCACTGGGGTGTTTTATTATTAAGTCAGTTGTTAGTGATACTGGCGAGTCAGGCAGTTGCTTTGCTGGTGGTAGTGGTGGTGCAAAATGCTGACATTGCATTGAGTTTTGCCGCCGCATATGCTGCACCCAGTTTTGCCTTTATGGGAATCACTTTTCCAGCGACTGATATGAATACTCTGGCTCTAATCTGGAGAGATCTTATTCCTGTGAGTCACTATATGCAAATTCAACTGTACCAGGCTAATCATGGCGCTTCTATCCAAACGGCATTGCCGCAAATGGGCGCACTGATGTTATTTTTTATTGCCTTTCCAATTGCCTGGCAATGGGTTGTTTATGTGATATTAAAATCCCCTAAAACTCATGTTGAAACTCGTGTTAAAACCACGGGGGCTGATAAAGCATGACCTGGGGAAAACTTTTAGTTTTTGAAATAAAAGCAATATTCACCAATTTCGGTTTGCTTCTTACTGTATTTGGCGGTGTTTTTTTATATTCTTTTCTTTATCCCTTGCCCTATAGTCAGCAATTGCCCCGGGATCAATCTGTGGTAGTGGTTGATCTGGATAATAGCGCTGTGAGTCGTCGCTTAATACGCATGATCAATGCCACACCACAAGTCCATATTAATCGTTATGTTTATAATATCAGTGATGCCCAACAGATTATAGAGGAAGAAGGTCTGGCAGGGATGTTAGTGATACCGAAAAATTTCTATCGGGATTTACTCCACGGCCATAGTCCGACTTTATCCTATGCAGGAGACGCCTCTTATTTTCTTGTTTATAGTACCGTGATTGAGGGGTTAGCCACAGCAGGAGCGACTCTTGGGGCTGGAATAAAGGTATTACACCATTTAATTGAAGGCAAGTCATTAATCACGGCAAAACAGCAATACAGTCCTATGTATCTTAATTTGAGGCCTGTTTTCAATATGACTGGCGGGTATATAAATTATGTGGTTCCGGCTGTATTTGTGGTCATTCTGTATCAAACCTTATTAATTGGCGTAGGATTGCTTGGTGCAACACAAAATGAAAAGGATGCCATGGGTGAAAAGGGATATTGGCAGCAAGTACCGGCATGGAAACTAGTGCTGGCGAGAAGTCTTATCTTTTTAATGATCTACTTTATTTTGGCGTTTTATTATTTTGGTTTTTGTTTTGATTATTATAATATTTCAAAATTGGCTGAACCATTAGAATTAATTCAATTAATTATTCCTTTTTTATTAGCAACCACTTTTTTTGGTATTTGTATTGGTTTATTATTGCCCAGACCAGAACTGGTTACTGCACTAATTTTATTCACTTCCTTACCCATCGTGTTTTCTGCAGGTTTTGTCTGGCCAATCAATATGCTGCCGGCTCTTCTGGTGGATCTCTCACAAATATTGCCTGCCATCCCGGCCATTCAGGCATTTTTACAACTTAATCAAATGGGGGCTGATTTTTCTCAAATCAGTGCTTTGTGGCAACAATTATGGTTGCAGACATTTATCTATGCAATTTTTTC
>JAPVVU010000041.1 GCA_028571885.1 Gammaproteobacteria bacterium
AAGGTAACACCTGCTACAGTTGCGGCTGCAGCGGCTGCGTTACTTTTTATAAAATCACGCCTTGTTATACTCACTATACAATCTCCTCTTCCATCTCTGTGTCACTTGCTTCTTGATGATAAATCATTGTTGCATTAATCACTCCCTTGATATCATTCATGGCTGCCATCTTGTCAGCTAAAGCCTTCTCACCGCCGCCATCTTCAATGGTAGCAATAATTTTCCCCTCTTCGATTCCACCGAAAACATCCACACCTTCCATTTCAGCTAACAACTCACTGATTCCAGGTGCGTTTTCCGGCTTGGCATTAACAATTACACTACAAATATTCATAGGACTTCTTCTTTGATAAATTATTTTTTTAAATTAAAAGCAGGTTTTAAACCCAGCCCTATTTAAAAAAAGAGAGCATTTAAATTATTAGCTAGAGGCCTTAGTTAACCGGCAGCCTTTTGCGAGATTTCAGGTTCTTTCTTTATTACAATTGACGTTAAGGTAATGACTTGTACAGGACAGACTGAAAAACAAGCCCCGCATCCGGTACATTGTTCCATATTCAATATGGGCTCGGCAATGCCGCCCAGTTTTAGATCAAATTTGATAGCCTTGTCATCACAGGATTCGCCACAGGAACGGCAAATCGTTGCATTCATTGATAAACAGTTTGTCAGGTCAATATTGGCTTTTATATGCCAGGGAGGGAGATAAGACTCTGAAGATGATTCAGAGGATTCCTCTCTGTTGTCAGATATTATATTGTCAGGTATTATATTGGTCAGTGGTATTTTTTTTATGGCACCTGTTTCACAGACATTAAGGCAGTCTTCGCAAAAATCACAACCACCCCGTTTAAAGTCCATCTGCGGAAATCCGCCACGCCCTTTGACAATTAACTCATCAAAACAAGCATCAATGCATTTATCACAACGAGTACAATAATCCACAAAATATTCTTCCGGGATTGCCCAGGGCGGACGAAAAGGGTTATTCTTACCTTTCAGATCACCTCTTAAGAGCTGCATTCGTGTAATTTCAGTCATATAAGAACAGTAAATTCTCTGAAAAAAAACATTATGCTTAAGTTAACGCTAACAGCCTAACAGAGCATTGACATAGGTCAAGAACAACCATGCTTTATCAGTGGTTATTAATTTAGTAATTTACTGAGGTACTATAAACATTTGTATTTAGAAGGGAATAATAATTTTTTTATTATGTAAAATAATAAGCAACCACAGGCTTTTTGTAAATAATATGAATAGTTACAATAATAATTGACTTTTTTATTTTGCTCAAAACCAGGAAGATTAGTTGTATGGTCAAAGCTGACCATACAATAGGTTACTGAAGTGAAAGCAAAGCTATTTGAGTGAATTAAGGTTCTTCTCGACGCTAATATAAGCTTCACTACCAGGGGCTAATTGTGGCAGCAATAGACTCCAGAACTTTTTAGCTTCATTGACATCACCCGCAACACGCGCCAGAGAACCGGATAGAAACAAAGCATCGAGATTCTGAGGGTTTTGATCCACTAATTGGGCAAAAACTATACGCGCCTTATCTAATTGATTAACATCCCCTGTCTTGATAACTGCATCAGAATAGTTCATTAAGAGTTCAACATCATTGCTGTTTAATGCCACTGCTTTAGAATAAGCTTCTGCCGAATCAATTTGACGATTTAATACACCATAAGATTTACCTAATGCCTTCCAACCCTTAAGATCCTGTGGATTCTCTTTGACGCGTTTTTCCACCCGTGCAATCATCGATGCTATAAATGCCTGCTCTTCCTGCGATCCGGTTAACTGTTGCCCGGCAGCAGGTCCTTTAGCAGTTTCTTTTGCAGCAGGCTGAGCAACAGGAGCGGCTCCAGATGAGTTAGAGGGCTTTTCATTAATGGCTCCACCATTCAACTCATTTTTTACATGATTGAGATAGTTATTTACAATTGCTGCCTGTTCATTATTTTCAGGTAATAAGCTCAGTAAATGTGTCCAACGCTCTACTGCTAACTCTTTATTGCCATTTTCATAATCAAGAAAACCCATAAACCATAAAGCATCACCATTATCCGGGTTAGATGCTAACATATTGCCCAGAATAGTCTGAGCTTTTTGGTAACTGTCTTTTTCCCCTGTCTGCATTAAAGCTTCAACATAGTTAATTTCTAACTCCGGCATTTGTTGAGCTTTATTTTGTTTAACCAGCGCCAGGGCTTTTTCATAGGCCATCACTGCATCAGAATAACGTTTTAAAACCACATAGGAACGCCCCAGCATATTCCAACCTTGAGCATTTTCTGGTTTTTCTTTTAATTTTTTCTCTAAAGAACCTACCATGCTGGAAATATCAGGTACTTGATTCTGATCCTTAGACTGATTAGATTGTGCTAATGGTTCTGATAAAACCACTTGTTCAACATTCTCAGGCATAATAGAGAGATAAGTGACCACCGAAAAAACAGGCACAAATATCAGAAAGACAATAGCCAGTTTTTTTGCACCGGCATTTGACAGCTGCACCAGTTCAGCAGACACAGAACCTTCAGCATCATGAATCAAACTGTGTTCAATTTCATTTTGAGCTTGCAAGCGAGCTTCATCATCTAATAGTCCATTGGAAAAGTCTTGCTCAATTTGTATTTTCTTTTGTTCATAAAGCTCAATATTCAATGCTTTACGCTGATCTGCCTGTATCTGATTGTCTGCCAATTCGCTGTCAGAACAGGTCTTAAATAAAGGTCGTATTAATAAAGCAACCGCTATAATCAGCAATACTGCACAAATTAACCATAATACCCACATGCTTGTCTTACCTTTTTAATGAAATCTTGAGTCGAAAGTCTTTTAGTCTGTTGTCAAAAGCAGTGACAAAAATAATAGTATTCCGGCTTACTTTTACACTTTATTCTTTATTCTTTAACTATTTGTTTTTAAGAATTGCCTGAAGCTTTTCTTTTTCCTGCTCAGAAAGTGCTGAACTATCGTCATTGTTTTCTGTTTTACCTGCTTTAATTTTTTTCAGCATGGCAAAAAGCCCCCAAAACATCAGCACAAAGGGACCACCCCAGAGCAGCCAGGTTTGGGGTTTAACCGGCGGGTTATACAATACAAAGTCACCATAACGCTCAACCATAAAGTCCTTCACCTGTTCCTTAGTCTTACCCTGCTTAAGCATCCTGGCAACTTCCCGACGCAGATCATCAGCCAATTCAGCATTAGAATCAATTAAATTCTGGTTCTGACAGACAAGACAACGCAGTTCTTCGGACAATTCTAAATAATCATCTTCAACTTGAGGATTTTCAAAAACAATCGGTTCTCTGGGCGCACTTCGCGGACCTGCCTGCAGCTGCAATGACAATAAACAGAATAAAATGACAACAGCATAAGAAACGAGATGAGGTGTTAAGACTTTTTTCATGACGTTCTTCATTGTTCGGCCTCTAGCTCTTTGATCATTGGTAATATTTTATTATTCAGATCATTGATATAAACAGGTCCTGTATGTTTGTAACGTATCATGCCTTTCTTATCAATGACAAAGGTTTCCGGCACACCATAGACCCCCCAGTCAATCCCAATTCGTCCCTTTAAATCATGCGCACTTTTAACATAGGGATTACCTCGCATTTGTAACCAGCGGCGGGCATCACTCAGTTCGTCTTTATAATTAATGCCATAGATTTTGACCCCTATTTTTGCCGCATGATTCAAAATTTCATGTTCTGCCCGACAAGACACACACCAGGAAGCCCAGATATTAACCAGAGAAACTTGACCTTTAAGTTCTTCACTGCTGAAAACCTGTTGTTGATCTTCAACGGTAGGAAGAGAAAATTGCGGGACAGGCTTGCCAATAAGGGGAGAAGGCACATCACGAACATATTGTGCTTTCATAAGGCCAACCACCAGTAAAACAACTAATAAGCCAAAGATTATCAGCGGTGTCATAAATTGTTTTTTCATTAAACTTTGTACTCTATCTCTTATATTTAACAGCTTAAGGAGGATAATGATCCGCATTAATGTATGTGGTTTAGCCTGCATGGGGTATACCGAGACATGGATAATCTAAGCTTCACATGGACATGCCTGCCAACAGTAAGCGCTTTAGGCGAAGCGTCTTCATTGTGACGTACCAGTCTACCCGGCACGCTTTCTTACTCCAAAATTATCAACTATAACTCACACAGCCACAGCTTTCTTATACGACACCTTCAAACGATAACGTCTATCCAATACCGCAACAAAACCACCCAGCCCCATCAGAATACAGCCTAACCAAATCCAGCGAATAAAAGGCTTATAGTAAATTCTCAAACTCCATGCACCATTTTCTAATTGTTCCGCTAATGCCACAAATAAATCACGAAACATTCCCGCATCAATGCCCGCTTCAGTCATCGGCATGCCGCGCACCTGATAAACCCGTTTTTGTGGTGTCAGTACTGCCACCGCGTCACCCTTTGGACCGATGACACTGATTGCTCCTTCGTGAGCGATATAATTTGGTCCCTGTCGGGTTTTAGCTCCTTCAAAAGTAAATGAGTAGCCCCCCAGACTGATAGTATCGCCCCGTTCCATTTTCAGGTCTTTCTGTAAACTCATGGATTCCGTAAAAGTAACGCCCACAACAAAAATCGCCACACCGATGTGCGCCAGATTCATTCCGAAAAAAGACAGGGGAATTTTTTTCAGGGCAGTGCTGATACTTCCCTTACCTCTAACCCGACCAATGAAACTCATCACAACGCTTGAAACAATCAAAGTCGCCAGACCAATACTCAAGGCAACCATTACTGAGCCTTTTTCAATAAAAAGCATTGAAAGACCCACTGACAGAGCAACAAAAAGAGGAATGACCATCTGTTTTGCAACCCTTTCAAAAGAGTCGTTCTTCCAGCGCATCAGTGGTGCCATGGACATAATCACTAATGCCGGCAGCATGATAGGCACAAAAACCGCATTGAAGTAAGGTTTTCCTACAGACAATTTACCCAAATCAATAAGCTGATCGAGTAAAGGATAGAGCGTACCTAACAAGATCATGGCACAGGCTACGGTCAGCAGAATATTACCCAGCAGCATAAAAGTATCTTTAGAAAATATTTCAAAGTGCCCGCCGCCGCTCATTGCTCGTCCCCGGATAGCATATAAGGTTAGAGAGCCACCAATCACCAGAACAAGAAAGGCCAGAATAAAAGAGCCCCGTGTGGGATCAGAAGCAAAGGAATGCACAGAGACCAAAATACCGGAACGAACCAAAAAGGTCCCTAATAAACTCAGAGAAAAAGCCATCAGTGCTAATAACACCGTCCAGCTTTTAAATGCGCCGCGTTTTTCAGTCACCACTAAAGAGTGTATGAGTGCAGTGCCTACCAGCCAGGGCATAAAAGAAGCATTTTCGACCGGATCCCAGAACCACCAGCCGCCCCAGCCCAGTTCATAATAGGCCCACCAGCTTCCCAAAGCGATACCCAATGTCAGAAATACCCAGGCAATCACTGTCCAGGGGCGGGACCAACGCGCCCAGGCTGAATCAAGTTGTCCTGAAATCAAACCGGCAATGGTGATACTAAAAACAACTGAGAACCCGACATAACCCATGTAAAGCATAGGCGGATGAATTGCCAGACCAAAATCCTGTAATAAAGGATTGAGATCTTTACCGTCCATCGGGGCAGGGAAAAGACGCTCAAATGGATTTGAGGTAAAGATAATAAACAATAAAAAGCCGATGCTGAGCATTCCCATCACAGCCAAAACCCTTGATGTCATTGCGATAGGCAAGCTTTTACTGAAAAAGGCAACAGCAACAGTCCAGATAGAAAGTATCAGAATCCATAATAAAAAGGAGCCTTCATGAGCTCCCCAGACTGCAGATATTTTAAAAATCATCGGCAATGCAGAATTGGAATTAGAGGCAACATATCGAACAGAAAAATCATCGACAGCAAAAGAATAGGCCAGGGCAATAAAAGACACCAGAACTAACAAAAACTGAGCAACGACTGCATAACGAGAAAACTGCATCAGTTGAAGATTATTTTTATGCGCACCAATTAAAGGCAGGCTGGCCAGAATAATAGAAACTGCCAGGGCGATAGTCAGGGCAAAATTCCCAATCTCAGGTATCATTGTGCTTTTTCTCCTGACACTGCTTCTTTGGAAACCAATGCTCCTGGTGTTTCAGTTGACTTTAACTCCGAGCTGGCGGTGCTTTCTGCTGCAGCTTTTTGGGCCATCGCTTCTTGGGCCATAGCTTCTTTACCCTCAACATGAGCCTTGTCCAGAGCATCTTGAACTTCAGGCGGCATGTAATTCTCATCATGCTTGGCTAAAACTTCGTCAGCCACAAAATGAGAAACTTTTTTGCCCTGAGTATCTTCTATAGTGGTGCCGTCCAACTTACCGGTGGCAACAATACCCTGTCCTTCACGAAACAAATCCGGCAGCAGGCCGACGTATGTCACAGCGATGGTTTCAGCATTATCAGTAATATCAAAATGGATAGTCAAGCCGTCTTTTTCACGAACCAAACTGCCATTAGTCACCAATCCGCCTAAACGAAATGAATGTCCAATGGGCGCTTCACCCGCTTTTACCTGACTGGGGCTGAAAAAATATAATAAATTTTGATCCAGTGCTTTGAGTCCCAGTGTGACAGCAGCACCGACGCCAGCCAAAATTAATAACACCAGTATCAGGCGATTTTTACGTTTAGGATTCATGATTGCCCCTGTTCTTGTTTCTGCTCTTGTTTCTTGCCTGCAAGATTCTGAGACTCGCGACGATATTTCATCATTAATTCCTTAAAAATAACTTTCTTATCCATTAGAGGTTTAATAGCAACATAACCCATAATAAACAGGGCAAGACCATAAGATGACCAGACATAGGCACCGTATTTGCCCATTTGAAACATTTCAAGCATTTTTAACTCTCTGTATAGAACATAAATTATCAGGGCAGACACATAGGTCTGCCCCTACTGTAGGGGCGAACCTATATGTTCGCCCTATTTATTTCAGCCATGTGCTTTAACAATCTCTTTAACCCAGCTATTATTCTGCTCAGAGTACAAGACTTTATTTCGCGCTCTTACTAAGACCACAGCAACGTAATAAAGTTTAAAACCTAACGCCATTAGTAATAATGGGATGAGCATAGAGATATGAATAGAAGGTTTATCAAATTTGGTAACCGTCGCACCTTGATGCAGAGTATTCCACCATTCCACTGAATAATGAATGATTGGAATATTAATCACCCCAACAATAGCCAAAATAGCACAGGCTCTTGCGGCGGCACGAGGATCTTCGATCGCAGCTTCCAGGGCCATAAATCCCAGATAAAGAAATAGTAAAATCAGCTCCGAAGTCAGACGAGCATCCCAAACCCACCAGGCCCCCCACATAGGTTTGCCCCAAATGGAACCAGTGACTAAAGCGAGAAAAGTAAAAGCAGCACCAATCGGAGCACTGCTGCTGGCCACTACATCGGCCAGTTTGATTTTCCAGATTGTGCCGATAGCACCCGAAGTTGCCATGACCATATAAATAAACATGGACATCCAGGCTGCGGGCACATGGATGAAAATAATACGATAACTATCGCCTTGCTGGTAATCAACCGGTGCAAAAAACAAACCATCAATACTACCGACAATTAGAAGTATGGCGGCAAGCCAGCCAAACCATGGTATTAGCTTTCCAGAAATACGATAAAAGTGTTTTGGTGATGCAAAGTGATAAATAAACTTCATCACTGATTTCCAGATAGATTTCATTATTCGAGACTCACTCTAAGTGCGGCAGCTGTGGCGATGGGTGCCAGCGTTAAACAAAAAATCATAAATGCGGCCAGAAAATAGAGCTGCCCGCTAATAGACAATCCAGCCATACTACTGCCGACAGCATTGGCGGAAAATATCAACACAGGAATATAGAGAGGCAAGACTAATAATGACAACAACATACCACCACGTTTTAGTGCCACGACCAGCGCCATGCCGATGGCACCAATTAAACTCAATATCGGCGTACCGAGCAACAAAGTAATCATCAGAGTAACAATCGCATCAGGACTCAAAAACATGACCGTTCCCAATAACGGGGAAAAAATAATAATGGGAAATCCAGTGATCAGCCAATGAACAATAATTTTGGCCAGTACCATAACAGAAAGTGGATACTCACTCAGTAACATAAGTTCCAGAGTGCCATCATCAAAATCTGAACGAAACAATGAGTCCAGTGACAGCATAGAGGCTAATAATGCAGCCACCCAAATAATACCCGGACCAATTTCAGCCAGTGTCTGCTTCTCAGGACTGATCCCCAAAGGAAAAAGAGTGACTACAATAACAAAGAAAAACAATGGATTTAGTATTTCACTTTTGTGCCTGAAGGCCAGGCGTAAATCACGTTTTAGTAAGCTAAGAAAAGCGTTGAACAATCTTATCTACCCTTTACACAATATCATTATATTTACAGAAACCACATTTTACCCATATATTACATTGTTCTGTGACATCATCATAGCATTTAACAACCCTGTAATTACTCATGGTATTTATATCAGCTAACAGCTGAAACTTAAATTCAGTCTAATTGTTGAGGCCGAAAACTTCCCAATACACTTTAACTTCAGTCTCATTTCAGGTTTTTAAAGCCTTTGCATGATAGGCAATATGCTCACCAACAAAACTCGCGATAAAGTGATAGCTGTGATCGTAACCATTCTGCATTCGTAATGTCAGCGCCTGACCTGCATTATCGCAAGCCGTTTGAAAATTTTCAGGCAATAATTGAGCATCATCATAAAATTCATCGCCAGTACCCTGATCGATAAGAATGTCATTGAATTTTGCACCCGCATTAATAAGTGCTGTTGCATCATATGCCTGCCATGTTTCAGTATCATTCCCCAGATAGGCGCTAAAACACCCCTTCCCCCAAGCACATTGAGCTGGATTACATATGGGAGAAAATGCAGAAACTGATTGATAGCTTTGAGGATTTTTCAAAGCACAGATTAAGGCACCATGTCCGCCCATAGAGTGACCAGAAATTGACTTAACATCAGGGAGTAAAGGCAAGTTTTTTTCAATTAAATCAGGCAGTTCCTGAGTCACATAGTCATACATTTGATAATGTTCCTGCCAGGGCGATTGCGTTGCATTGACATAGAAACCTGCGCCTTGCCCTAAATCATAGCGATCAGCCTCATCAGGCACGTCACCACCTCTTGGACTGGTATCAGGAAAAACCAAAGCAATGCCATGTTCCGCAGCATAGCGCTGCATACCAGCCTTTGTTCGTGCATTATCATCAGTACAGGTAAGTCCTGACAACCAGTATAAAACAGGCACTTTATGTCTCTTCGCCTGTGGAGGCAAATAGACAGAAAAGGTCATTTTGCAGTGGCAGCTACTTGAAGTATGCTCATAGCGGTTTAAATAACCGCCAAACTCTTTTATAGATTCTATCTGTCTCATCATATTAAAAAATAATCACTGAACGAATACTTTTACCACTGTGCATGAGTTCAAATGCAGTATTAATATCTTCTAAAGGCATAGTATGTGTCACCAGAGAATCTAATTCAATTTGTCCATTCATGTAGCGGTCAACATAGCCTGGTAATTCTGTTCTGCCCTTTACGCCGCCAAAGGCAGTCCCTTTCCATGTACGACCAACCACCAGGTTAAATGGGCGAGTTTCAATCGTTTGTCCAGCACCTGCCACACCAATAACGGTAGAAACACCCCAGCCCATATGTGTGCACTCCAGTGCATCACGCATGACGTGCGTATTGCCAATGCATTCAAAAGAATAATCCGGACCACCATTAAATGTATCCTGCATGTATTCAACAAAAGATCCATTTATTTTATTGGGGTTAACAAAATCAGTCGCACCTAATTGTTTTGCAAATTCAAATTTATCCGGGTTAATATCAATTGCAATAATTCGCTCAGCACCGGCCATTACCGCACCTTGAATGCAGGATAAACCAATTCCACCTAAACCAAAGACAGCCACTGTTGAGCCTGGTTCTACTTTTGCTGTATTGAGTACAGCACCGATACCTGTAGTGACACCACATCCCAATAGACAAACTTTGTCTAATGGCGCTGCTTTATTGATTTTTGCCAGCGCAATTTCAGGCACTACCGTATATTCAGAGAAAGTTGAACACCCCATATAGTGAAAAATATCTTTACCATTTTTTGAAAAACGGCGTGTTCCATCAGGCATGTAACCTGTCCAGACAGTCCCTGCTATAGATTGGCATAAATTAGTTTTACTGGACTTACAATAAACACATTCACCACATTCTGGAATATAAAGTGGAATAACATGATCACCAACACTTAAACTTTTTACCCCAGCGCCTAATTCAACTACTTCGCAGCCACCTTCATGTCCTAAAACACAAGGAAAAGAGCCTTCTGGATCATCTCCAGATAAAGTGAATGCATCTGTATGACAGACACCTGAGGCAATAGTTCTTAATAAAACTTCACCTTCTCTGGGCCCCATAACGTCTATTTCTTCAATCGATAGTGGTTTTTTAACTTCCCAGGCAACAGCAGCTCTTGCTTTCATTGATTTTTCTCGCTTTATTGGACAGAAATGACTTAAATTATACAAGCACTAATTATGTATGTTGGCAATATGCCGTATATCAGTATCTAATCTATTAGTTTTCCAGAAGGTAATTGCAGGTATTTAGTTCTGCAGTTTTCCAGATTAACTTCCTGATGTGTTGTTAACAGGATCATGCCGCCGTCATTAACATGCTGCTGAATCATTTGCAGAAAAAATTTCACACCAATAACATCCAGAGAAGTAAATGGCTCATCTAAAATCCAGAGACGGGTGTCAGAAAGCATGGTCTGTGCTAAGGCAACTCGCCTTTTTTGACCGGCCGAAAGCTGGTTGCAGTACATTTCTTCGAAGCCATACAAACCCACTTTTTCCAGAGCATCTAAAATCTGCTGTTCTGTGCGAGGTGTATTTAATTCACAATAGCTGCGAATATTTTCTACTGCTGTCAGTTCCAGTTTAATTCCCAGCTTATGCCCCATAAAAGCAATTTGTTCATTATATTCACTGCGATATTTGCGGCAATCATAACCATCAAAGCTAATGTCACCCATTACAGGTAAGGCCAGACCAGCTAAAATTCTTAGTAAACTGGTTTTACCCGCACCATTTTCACCTTTTATGTGAAGGATCTCTCCAGGTAAAAGCTCAAAACTCAGATCATTAAATAATTCCCGATAACCCCTTTCACAGGTCAGATGACTAACACAGAGTCCTTTTGATATCTTCTTTTCTTGTCGATTGTTTTCTTGTGACACGTTATTTTAATTCATTCCCTTTTTGTGATGAGAGTATTGTAATAATATTTTATGGAACACGTCTACGACTCCGGCATCTTAGCCAACTTGCCTTAGATTCGCAAATTCAGGTTTAAGAGATCAGACCAAGTGACTGTTTTATCAAACTGTTTTTTTAGCTATTACTTTGAGCAGAATTTTGTAAACAAAAAAGTTTCACACAATCAAAATAATAAAGTGCTTATTAAGCATGCTTGCTATATCAGAGTTCTCTTTTATAGATAAGCTGTCAACACCCTTACTAAATATTTTTATAAGTCATTGTTTTTTATCAATTTATTTTTTATTTCTTTGTGTGTTCATTTTGTAATCAATTTGTAACATCACTTAATGACAACACGCTTTCAGACTCTTACCCAAAGTTTATTCACAGAGTTATCCACAACTATTGTGAGTAAATACAGCGCCGCTGGATTAGTCAAAAATTAGAGCATCTAATGCTTTAATTATTTCCACTTTATCACCAACATAGAGTCGATTATCACTGCCATAACTCAATTTATGTAATAAATTCTGACCAAAAAAAACTTTATTTTTCTTTTTTCGGAATTTAGAAAGAGTCTGTAAGGGTTCTCGACTTTCTTTTTGGCCTGTTTGAGGATTAATCGTCGTAATTACGCAACGTGAACAGGGCTTAACCGCATAAAAATCAATCTGGTTAATTTTAAAATGCCCAAGAGTGTCTTCTTCATAGGGTTTACAACCCGAGAGAACAATATTCGGACGAAATCGATTCATCGTTAAATCAATATCAACTCGACTATTCAAATCATCAAGAGAAGCTTCACTGATCACCAGGTTTGGGAAGCCATCAGAAAAACTGGCAATATCATTACCCTTTTCACTCATCGCATAGTCGGGATCAACCTGACGTAAAGTAGTGTCCGGCATGTAAACTAATTGACAATCAATATCAAGAAACTCACTGAACCAATTATCAATTGCCGTATTAATATGCTGTGCTTTAACTTGATCATCCCAGCAGGTGACTTCCACTTCATCATACAATTCTATCTGCGGATCGGGGTATGGAATGATCAGAACAGGCATCTCAGGTGCTCTGACAGACAAGCCAAAATCCATAACATCAGATTCAAACGATGGCTCAATTAATGTCATTCTGGGATATTGGCGCTGAGTAATAAAGCGATTATCTTTATCAATAAGCATCCAGCGGCGATCATATTGGAAACCTCTTTGTTCCAATTGAACTTTATCCAGGGAAATGCCTTTCATTGATTTGATTGGATAAATCCAAAGCTGGGAAACGGCAATGTCTGTCATAATAGTTACCTTATACCTACACCTTACAGGCTGAATAGAGAAACGTCTTAAAGTAGATTACACTTTTTAGAATAACACCCGAACCGAAATAATGAAAAGTGCTTTTAAATAAAATGCATAATCATTACTCTTTAGTCATAACTTTTTAATCACAAGATTCCTGTCACTAAAAAATATTTAAAAAATTGTAACTATTCAGCAAACCAAGCCGTAAAGCGGCTAACCATAAAAAGTTACAAACATATAAAATTCAAAGGCTTATATTTTTTTAACTTAGAAGCGTATTATTTACAAAAAGCCTGTGGTTACTCATTTTTC
>JAPVVU010000042.1 GCA_028571885.1 Gammaproteobacteria bacterium
CTGGACTGACTGAATTTATCAAAGATCAGTTTTTTATCTTTATCCGGCACCCCGGGCCCCCGATCTTCAATTTCCAGCCGGACACTATTATCACTAATAAAAATACGAATAAAAATTGGTGCCTTTTTGGGAGAGAACTTTATAGCATTACCTAATAAATTACGCAGCAGCTGTTTTATTTTGTTTTCATCAGCATTGATAGTGGCTATTGCAGTCCGCTTATCAAAGATAATGCTTATCATTTTTTCTTCATAAAGAGCGCTCAATTCTTCAATAACATTTTCCACGAGCTCTGATAAATTATGGTGCTGCAAAAAAAGTGCCTCTTTTTTAAATTCCATGCGAGACAAATCCAGTAAATCATTAACCAGACTTAACTGAATTTCACCTGAATAATTAATTTTTTCAAAATAATCGCGGATTTTATCATTGTTCACTTCCCCCAAACGATCCAGACCAAAATGACTAAAACTTAAAATTGAATGCAATGGTGTTCTCAACTCATGGGACATATTGGCCAGAAATTCACTTTTTGATTTATCTGCCTGCTCTGCTTTTTCTTTAGCTTCAATTAAATCAATGGTTTTTTCGTCAACCAGTTCCTGCAAATGATCGCGATGTTTTTTTACTTCTTCCTGTTGTTTTTCTATGGTTTGCAGCGCTAAAGCCAGTTCATTACTGCGACTTTCCAATTGTATCTGGTGCAAAATACCCGTTTGATTTTCAAACGCAATTCGTCTGGCCTGGCTAATAACAAAAAAAAGCATGATGGTAATCAAATATAAGAGAAGAGTTGCACTGGGAACATTAGAGTAACTCATGAATACTAATACACTGACAATAGGCAGCCAGATAAAAAAGTTATACTGCATATTCGTTCTTACGTATGAAGTCAGCGTGCCATTTGCTCCTCCCGTCAAAGCAATGGTTATCGATAACAATAAATAACTAAAGTTTTGTAATTGGTCAGTCCATAACATCATCGACATAATAATGCCCCAGAATAATGCCGTTCCTAAAGTCAGAGCATAGTAACTATTCAGGTATGAACGGTAATGATTTTTTTCAGCCTGAACCAGTTTTCTGGCGATAATGATACGCCCGACGCTGAAGACATACACCATTATTACTAACAACCAATGCTCTTTAAAATAAAACCGGCCGCTATCAGTGACAATAGTGATACTGGCCAGTATCATGATATAAACAAAAGATGAAAATCCTACACGAGCACCAAAATCACGGGCGCAACGGTAACGTGCTTCATGCATTTGTTCTGTTGTTAAGCTTGCAACATGTTTTGTATTGATATAAAAAGGGTAAAGTTTAGACACTTATATGTTATACAGATTCATACACTGTATTCCTTCAATTTACGCCATAACGTTGATTTATTAACACCCAGAATGGCTGCCGTTTTTTCACGATTATCATTATTTGCATCTAACAGCTTAAAGATATAACGTTTTTCCAGTTCTGCCAATGTTGGCTGATCACTGTCTATCTGGTTGGCATTATCCTGTCCGGGCGCCTGGACAGAGACAGGTATTTCATCCAGATGCAATATATCGGTATCTGATAGTGCTACCGCCCGCTCAATGATATTACTCAATTCACGAACATTTCCCGGCCATTCATAAGTTGTCAGTAAGTGTGATGATGCCTGGTCAAAACCTTCAATACTGCGCTTGTATTTTTTTGCGAAACGTTTGATCATGACATCAGTCAATAAGGGGATATCTTCTAAATGTGCACGTAATGGCGGCACCTGAATATTAATCACATTCAAGCGATGATATAAATCATGACGAAATTTACCTTCCTGTACCATTTTATCCATCGGCTGGTTGGTCGCGACAACAAAGCGAACATCAATATCGATAGGCTCAAGTCCGCCAACCCGTATGATCTGCTGCTCCTGAACTACGCGTAATAATTTTGTCTGCATGTTATCGGATATATTACAGATTTCATCAAGAAATAATGTCCCGCCTGATGCCGTTTCCAATAAGCCTTTTTTTTGTTTATTAGCCCCGGTAAAGGCCCCCTTTTCATAGCCGAATAATTCACTTTGTAATAAGCTGTCTGTCAATGCACCACAGTCGATAACAATAAAAGGTTTCTCTGCTGACTGACTCTGAAAGTGAATAGCCCTGGCCACCAGTTCCTTACCCGTGCCCGATTCACCTTCGATAATGACATTGCAGCGAATATCAGCAATTTTATTGATGATGTCATATACTTTTTGCATATTTCCACTGGTACCAATCAGGCGATAGCGATCATCCTGATCCTGCTGTGCCTTCAAACGTTCTTTGAGGCGAAAATTCTCTGCTTTAAGGATGGAAACATTAAGCGCTTTGCCAATTGTTATTTTTAATTCTTCAATATCAAATGGTTTTTTAACAAAATCAGTTGCCCCCAGACGCAAAGCTTCAATCGCATTATCGACATTTGAATAGGCCGTGATCACAATCACCGGGATGTGCTTATCCTCTTCTCGTATGTGTGCCAGCACTTCAGCACCGGTCAGGTTGGGCATCTGCATATCAGTAATCACCAGATCGGCACTTTCTCTGGAAAAATAGTCCAGTGCTTCAACGGGATCAACAAAGACATGGCAATTATAAATATCATCCAGATAACGCGCCATCAGATGTCCAGCTTTAGGCTCATCATCAATAATAATTAATTCTTGTTTCATACGTGTTTCATTCTATTTTTTCTGCGATTTTTTGCTGCGTGTTGAGTAACGGTAAGATGATATTAACAATAGCACCACCATCCCTGGCATTTTCGATAGTCAGCTGACCTTTATGGTTTTGCACTATTCCCAATGAAATAGATAAACCAAGTCCAGTGCCCTGGCCAACATCTTTGGTGGTAAAAAACGGGTCAAAAATCTGATCCATGATGGTTTCATCAATCCCCGGACCATGGTCACGAATACTGAGGGTCATATTTTTCTGATCAAGACTTAAAGACAGATCAATCTGTTTTTGCTGAGGATGCTGCAGCGGTAAATTCGTCTCCCCCAGAGGAGAGTCTGCCTCTGAACTGGCCTGTATTGCATTGAGCAGAATGTTAACCAGTGCCTGCTGTAACTTAACCTGATCGCCCAGAATCATAACATTATCGTGGGCTGTAATCTCATCAATTCCCACTAATTTTACCTGTGCCCGCCGGGCTTCCTGTTTCACCAGCCCTTCAAGATTTTTCAGTAAATCAGCAAGACTAATCGCTCTGAATTCCTTAGCGGGTATTTGCCGGGAAAAACTCAATACCCCCTGCACAATTTCTGAAGCTCTGAGCACTTCCTCGTCAAGCGAGCGAATATCATCTAACATCGCTTCAAATTCATGACTAGATTCATTCTGTTTATGATCTGTCTGCTTTAGATTTTTTTCTAAATCCCGATAAATCAATCGGGATAATGAGCGGATATTATTCAGAGGATTATTAATTTCATGACCAATTCCTGCAGCCATTTGTCCTAAACTGGCCAGCTTGGCATTTTGAATCATCATATTCTCAGCCTTTATCCGCTCACGCAATGCCTGTTCCAATTTTTCTGCCATATAATTAAATGACTCAGATGATTGCTGAATTTCATCGATGTCACTCTTTATAGCAATCGCCTTTTTACCATCCGCAAAGGTTTTCAAATTCTCTGCCAGGTGCATAATGGGTGTCGAAATTGCCCTTGATGCAAAGTGAGCAAGAAATAAACTGCCGAAGACAGCAATACCTGCCAGCCCCCATATTCCCTTACGGATGCTTTCAAAAGGTGTACTAAATGCGGAATCTTCAACTTCGTTAATAATGACCCATGATGTCAGAGAATCCGGATAGGGAAAATATTCGATATAATAAAAATGTTTATCCCCTTCGGTATTGGCCACTGAGCCAAAAGGCTGCTTTTGATAGGCATCCCAGATGACACCATTATCCAGACCCTGAAGCTTTTCGCCTGTTGATTTCAGGTGGGCAAAACGTAAAAGAGTCTTATCATCATATAGAATCTGGCCATTACGTGCGTTGTTTTCTTCATCAATTTCAGCAATGATTAATTTTCCATCATGCAGGCGCGGAGCCAACTCCAGAACCTGATCGATGTTGGCGCCTTGAATTGCAACCGCCAGATACCCGACTCTCTCACCTTCATAATTCAAAGGGACAATAGCATCCGGTATCACTATATTGTTTTCTTGTCCCATTTCGTCCCGAGTCTGGGGTAATTCAATAAAGCTGACACTTTTATCCGGCAATTCAGACAATAATTTAAGCTGCTCGGGCTGAATAATTTCTTTGTCCATAATAGCATAGGGCTCAAACCCCTCATAACGAGTAATACTTTCATGCCCTGAGCGTATTTTGAGTAGAGTATTGCCCCTCACATCCAAAATTCGGAAGGTATCAAACAATGAAATAACTGACTGGTATTGCTGAAGAAATCGACTGAGTATGTATAGTTTTGAGTCATAATCAATATGTTGCTCACTTAAACGCGCTTCATCTAAAACAGGCAGAAACTGCTTCATTGCCAGCGATTCAGGTAATTTTAAAATCAATCCCTGATCCGCCTGCAGACTGCGGGCCATTTCAACCGATATATTTTCCAGACTTCGCTGGATATCTTCAGTTGCATCTTCATGATAAAGATTTTGCACATAATACGTCGCAAACAATCCTAAAGCGGTTGCTGGCAGTAAGGTCGCCAGAGTAACCCAGCGAAAAATATACGATTTTAACTTCACAAGTTATCACAGACCATTTTTTAGTTAAAAGTAAGTGTAATTATTCCACGTGTATTATTTACAAAAAGCCTGTGGTTGCTTATTTTTCTGACTTTGATTGTCTGAACGTAGTAGCTTCTCATAACAGAAAGCAAAGTCAGAAAAATAAGTGACCACAGGCTTAACACGGGTAATTAATCAATACACGCTGAATAATTACAAAAAAGTTTAGTTATATCCGTTTTAGTTATATCAGTTATAATACAGGATAAGGTAGAATATGGAAAAATTCCGACTCTGCCTAATACAGAATAAAGTAGAGTATAAAATAACTTAGCGGGTGAAACTATGAAATGGTGTCGTGCTGAACTTGCACTTTATCTCATTATTACAATTTTAGGTATTGGCAGTATGATCACTGCCTGTGGACAGAAAGGTCCTCTGTATCTGCCCGATGAAAAAAATTCTCTGGAACAAACCAGTACCCGTCAGTAAAGTCTATCCTTTAATCAATGCACATCAACTAGATAACAAAGTATTTTATGGATTATTTTAATTACCAGGACGGCCACATGATGGCCGAGAAAAATGACGTTTCAAAACTGGCAAACCGTTATGGTACGCCGCTTTACATCTATTCTCGCGCGACACTTGAACGTCATTGGAATTCCTTTGACACAGCCCTTGGCGATCAGAATCACCTGATTTGTTATGCGGTAAAGGCCAACTCCAACATAGGCGTGCTTAACATTCTGGCTCGCCTTGGCAGTGGTTTTGATATTGTTTCTCTTGGTGAGCTGGAGCGTGTTCTGGCCGCAGGCGGCTCACCCGATAAAATTGTTTTTTCTGGTGTCGGCAAGCGATATGATGAAATTAAGCGAGCGCTGGAAGTCGGCATTCACTGTTTTAACATTGAATCTGAAGCAGAGATCGAACGCATTAATGACGTGGCAGCTGAAATCGGCATGGTTGCACCCGTTTCAATTCGTGTTAACCCAGATGTTGATGCTAACACTCATCCTTATATTTCAACCGGGCTTAAATCCAATAAATTTGGTATCCCAATTGAAAACGCCCGGGCAGTTTATCAGCATATCAGCCAGTTAGAGAATCTGAAAATTGTGGGGGTTGATTGTCATATTGGTTCTCAATTATTAGAAATTGCCCCCTTTATTGATGCGCTTAAGCGGGTTTTATCGCTAGTTGATGACTTACGCAAAGATGGTATCAAGTTGCAGCATATTGATCTGGGCGGCGGTTTAGGTATCCCTTATCAAGATGAAACACCACCATCTCCCAAGGAGTATGCACAAGCCATAAAAAAAGCGATGGCGGGGCGTTTACAAAAAATTATTTTGGAACCCGGCCGGGCCATTGCTGGCAATGCGGGAATTTTAGTCACGCGCGTTGAGTATCTGAAACATACAGATTCAGAAGATGGTAAAAACTTCGCTATTATCGATGCCGCTATGAACGATCTCATGCGCCCTGCTCTGTATCAGTCCTGGCAGGAAATACTGCCGGTTGTAAAAAGAGCTGAAGATTCTGAAATCTGTGAGCGGGTCTATGATCTGGTCGGTCCTGTGTGTGAAACCGGTGACTTTCTGGGCAAAGATCGTTCTTTAGCCCTCAAGGCAAATGACCTGCTAGCCGTTCGCTCTTCTGGTGCTTATGGTTTTTCGATGAGCTCTAATTACAATTCCCGACCCAGAGCAGCTGAAGTCATTGTTGACGGAGAACAGCACTATCTGGTCCGTGAGAGAGAATCCATAGTCTCATTGTTTAACAATGAATCAGTCTTACCATAACCAATAATTCAACCACGAACTCTCCCATTACATGAGCCGCTCCCGCACTAAAGCCGGTATTAAAAATACAGCAGGCAAAACTGATAATAAACTGGATTGTCCTTGTCAATCCGGCTTATTATTTGAGCAATGCTGTCAACGCTTCCTCGACTCTTCATTAGCTCACCCTGCTGAAACAGCTGAGCAACTCATGCGTTCACGTTATTGTGCCTATGTTTTAAAGGATGAAGATTATTTATTAAAAACCTGGCATCCAGATACTCGTCCAGGGGTTCTTCATCTGGACGATTCAGCCAATCGCTGGATCGGTTTAACAATCAAAGCAAGCCATCTGGGGCAAAAGACTGATTGCACAGGAATGGTACATTTTATCGCTCGCTTTAAAATCAACGGCAAAGCAAATAAGCTTGAAGAACACTCACAATTTGAAAAATTAAATGGCCAATGGCTCTATGTGAAAGGTGATTTTTCTCAATAACACCTCGCTGATTATTTACAGTGATATTAATTTAATGACTTTATTTTGGTTTAAAATTTGACAAAATTTCTAAAATTGATAAATTAGGCACTTATTTTCTATTTCTTTCGTTTATTTATTGATATTTAAGAGTTTTCTATATGTTTAATACTAAAAATTTAATTATTCTATGCATTTCTGCCATTCTCGCTGCATTCATTACACAATCCGTATCACTGACCGGGCTCTCTGCATTATTACTCAGCAGCTTTTTAGCAGTCATTATTATGCTGCTCACACAAAGCATCAAAACTGAATCCATCGGCAAATTTTTCTCGGCCCGTAAAGCAGCAAAAGCTGCGTCAAAGAAAGCAGGCAAAACAAAATCTGATCCCAATCGTGAAAGAGGTACGGTGAAATGGTTTGACAGTAATAAGGGCTATGGTTTTATTACTCGCTCTATGGGAGAAGACATCTTTGTTCATTTTCGCTCAATAAAGGGTAACGGCTACCGCTCCCTTTATGAAGGCCAGTCTGTAGAGTTTTTGGTCACAGAAGGTTCTAAAGGTCCGCAGGCTGAAGATATAAAGATTGTCAGCTGACTCTTTTCAGGTCACTAAGACCTGAAGTTCTACGGATTATTGCCGCATATATGCTTTTTTTAGGTATCATCTCCGGCATTTCTCCAGATTAAGCGTAAACTGTTATTGAAGCCTGCAGGCTTCAATAATAAGGCACGTTCTATTTGGCTATACCAGGTTATTATTTATCCATTCCTCTCGTCTTCGGGTTATCAGATTCTCTACGGCTGTCTATTTGTGCACTAATTGTCACTTTTATTGTCTATAAACTTGATCATGGTAACTGAAACAAAGTAAGACCGGGTATATAATCAACTCCAACTCCAACTAATTACAGGGAAAAAATATGAAAAAATATCTGTTATTCTCATTATTGCTGCTCAGTTCTTCTCTACTCTCAGCATCTGAACCGCCCACTGACACGCCCACTAAGACGCAAGAAGAGAAGTCTTCCTGGGGGGAAGTTGGCAGTAATATTAAGACAACCTCAGGCAAAGCATGGGATGCAACAAAGGAAACCTCAGGCGAAGTCTGGGATGCCACCAAAGAAGGTTCAGTTAAAGCCTGGAGCGCAACCAAAGAAGGCTCCGGTAATGCCTGGGAAGCCACGAAAAAATTTTCCACTGAAACATGGGAAAAAACCAAAGATGCCGTTGCTGACTAAAACATCGGCAGGACACCGGACAGTTCTCTGTCTAATGATTCACTCTTAAACTATATCCCCTTAATCTATAGAAAAAGGGTGAATTATGAAATTATGCACAAAATGTCATTTTCTTTGCACAAATAGTCAAGAATTTATTATTAGCTCGGCTATACTAAAGCCATAAATAAGAAGAAAAAAAATAATAAGAAAAAAAATAGACTGCACACAAATTTTCGGGGGAGTAATATAAGTCGCAATGTAATTTATCTGAACATATTGAAATAGTTTGTATTTTCACTATGTGCGATTTTGTTTACCCCTACCCTATATTTTAAATACTACTTTACAGAGGATCTGTTTTAGCTTTTTTGTACTGCCCTGGTGAGACTCCCGTCCACCGTTTAAAAGCTCTGGAAAAAGAGCTCACTTCTGAAAAACCCAATAAAAAAGCAATTTCACTCAGACACAGACTTTGTTCATTCAGGTATTCTTTCGCCATATTCGAGCGAATATCATCCAATAAACTCTTAAAACGTACATTTTCATCCGCAAGCTTTAATTGTAACTTGCGCTTACTCATATTTAAAAGACCGGCAATATCCTCTTCGGTCACTTTTCCACAGGAAAGTTGTTCTAAAACAACGGACTTAACCTGAGAAACAATATTATCCCTTTCAAGCTTATTCAAGGCCTTGATAATCGATTGATCCATCATTTCAGCAAAGATATGATTTGCACTGGGTAATTTTTTTCTGATATCTTCCATGCTGAAAGAAATGCTATCGGCTGATGCACTAAATTCAGGCTGACAATTAAACACCCTGAGGTATTTTTCTGTATTATCAGGAGCCGTGTGGACGAAGGATACAGCCTGAACTTGAAGACTGTTGCCAAAATTCATTCGACTCATGCACAGTAACGTGCTGATAATGGATTCTGAGCGGGCCTGAAAAGCCGGATTTTGTTTGGAATAACGAATAGAGACCTGATACAAAGTCTCGGTTTTATCAAGCTCCACTTCATAGGCATTAGTGACCAGGTGCTGGAAACGACTCAGTCGATGAAATGCCCGCTCTAAAGTAGAACTTGCCAGCCAGGCATAACCCAATGTTCCTAGTTGTGACGGATGCCAGGTATCACGTCCGGCATTTAATCCTATGCACGGCTCTTTAATAATATTTTGTGCGTGATGCCAAAGTGCGATTTCAATATAGGCATGACAGCGTTTATTACTGTCCTGTAAATCTTTTTCATACAAGCCAAAATTTTCAAAAATTGGTCCCGGATCAACACTGAATTTTTCCAATACGTTCCACACAGCATTCAAAGTGGGCACATAAAAGTGATCAAGTTCTGACAAATGACGCCTCAAAATTATATTTTTACACTTAATGTCTTAAACAAAGTATAGAGGGTTTTCACTGTTTTTATAAGCAGTTTCTTATTATCATTGTTATTTTTATCAATGATAATCGTTAAAAATGCTAAAGTCTTTTCATAAAATGCTTTTAATGCGTAAAATTAACCACTCAGCATTTTGAATACCTTAAATTTTACTCATTGTTTCAATAGTCATCAGTCGGGAGAAATCATGCCAATACAATCATTGAACATTCAATGTCAGCATTGTCATTCTAAAGAGCATTTTAAAATAGGCCATGATGACGATCAGGACAGTATTGAAAAAGCCATTGATCAGCTGCACGGGAAAACCCAGATTCAAGTGCGCTCAATTATAAAAAAACACACGATTGATCATGCAGAATACGGCTTTGCACTGTTTGTCTGTCCCGAATGCCAGATCCTGTACAATCCATTTTCAGTCAAAATTGAATACGACAGTATTATGTTATTTCAACCTTTTCATAAGTGCGCACGTTGTAACACGACATTGATTAAAGCCACAGAAGCTGTTGAAAATTACGCCTGTAAACAGTGTGGAGAAAAACAACTTAGATCCTGTTGATTTTACAGTAAATTAATCATTTCAGTCATTTTAATTGTTCTTAGTGTTATAACATCCTATAGTTAGAACAACTCTCAAAAAAGAAGTTGTATTGCTATGCATCAAACTGAACTGGCATCACAGGTTATTTTTGGCTGGGATCCTTTCTGGGTTTCAACGATCCTCTTTGTTGGTACTTACCTGGTTGTCATTAGTGAAAAAGTAAATCGGGCAATTATTGCACTACTGGGTGCTTCTCTGATGATAATGCTCGGTGTGCTGACCCAGGAAGCAGCTGTTAATGGTGTTGATTTTAATACCATCGGCCTACTCACCGGTATGATGGTCATTGTTGCCATTACCCAGCGCAGCGGAATTTTTCAGTATATTGCCATCTGGTCAGCAAAAAAAGTCAAAGCTTCCCCCTGGGGTATTATGCTCATGTTATCGGTGGTCACAGCCGTATTTTCAGCCCTACTTGATAATGTTACCACCGTCTTATTAATCGCCCCCATTACACTATTAATTACTCAGGAACTGCAGGTTCCTCCCTTTCCATTCCTGTTTTCGGAAATTTTTGCCTCTAATATCGGCGGCGCTTCTACCCTTATTGGCGATCCACCTAATATAATGATCGGCTCGGCTGTTGGTTTAGGCTTTAATGATTTTGTTTATAATCTGGCACCCATTACTATTTTCATCATGATCATTAACCTGGGAATGATTTATCTTATCTGGGGAAGAAAACTAACCGCCTCTGACGATAAACGCCAGCATGTCATGAGTTTTGATGAGCGCAAGGCTTTACAGGATATTCCATTATTGAAGCGTTCTCTTTTTGTTCTGTTTCTGGTGCTGGTACTGTTTATGAATGCCCATAGCCTGAATTTAGAACCTGCAACCATTGCCATGGGCGGCGCTGCATTGTTAATGTTACTGGATAATATAGGCCGAACTGCAGAGGAGCAAACCATCAATGTCGATAAATGCTTTAAAGAAGCCGAATGGATCACTATTTTCTTTTTTGTCGGTCTGTTTATTGTAGTGGCTGGTGTCGAGCATTCTGGTGTGTTGAATTTACTGGCTGAAAAAATGCTGCACTTGACCGAGGGGGATTTTAACACCACGACACTGGCCATCTTATGGATGTCGGCCATCATTTCTGCCCTGGTTGACAACATTCCTTTTGTTGCCACCATGATCCCCATGGTTAAATCCATGGCACCGACATTTGGCGGAACAGAGGCATTAATGCCTATCTGGTGGTCATTGGCTTTAGGTGCCTGTCTCGGCGGTAATGGCTCCCTGATCGGTGCCAGCGCCAATCTGATTGTTGCAGGCTATGCTGAGCGGGCAGGTTTTCCCATTGCATTTTTAAAATTTATGGCTTATGCCTTCCCTCTGATGCTGGTGAGTATTGCCATCAGCCATGTTTACATTGCCTGGCGCTTTCTTTAGGATAAGCAAATGAAAGTAAATATCGATATCAAAGAGATTATTACCCCCACAGCAACCGTGAAAAGCGGAGATACTGTTAAAGATATGTTTGAATCTTGTATTGAAGCTGATGTGCCGGCATTGCCCTTTCGTGATAAAGAAGGTCTGATACAGGGTTTTGTTTCGCTAAAACGGGTGATGGGCAAAGATTGTCTACCCAACTATCTAGTGGAACTTGCAGGTCTCCTGAGCAATGATATGAACTGCACTACCCAGGCAATGGAGAAAATTCATACTTTATTCAGCAAGCCAGTCGATGATTATATCGAAAAACCTTTTCGTTTCGTCGCTTCTGACACCATATTGATCCGCGCGGTTGCCCTGATGGAGAAACATAACAGCAGCTTCATATTTGTCGCTGACTGCGCTGATGGTACAGACAAATCTCATTGTGATTACAAAGGTATTATTACCCGCTTGTCCGTCGCTAAAAAAATGCTGCAAATTAAAAATTCAGATGTTTCATCACCTGACTTGACTACCTAAATAAAAAAGGGATGTCTGTGCTTATCTACTATGCCTAATAAATTTCATGCACTTTTTTTCTGTTTAAACAGCATATTCATAACCATCGAGGCTTGTTGATCGACTTCTTTTTTAAGTGCCGGCATATCCTCAACTGATAAGCCCGTTATTTCCCAGCATAGCGGATTGATTGCCAGGGTTTCAGGGGAAATGGCTATTTGTGCCAGGGCATTTTGAGTCATGACTGATGCGATATGAATGATAGCCGTTTCCAGTTGAAAGTCACTGGCTTTTTCAGGTTCGACATGAAACTCGGTAATTTCCTGCAAACTCTTTGGTAATTTCCATTCCCGCATCAATTCGGCTCCAACCTGAGCATAGTCAAAACCGAGTAATTCGCGTTCAGCCAGATAGAGGCTAATATTTTTTTGTGTCGCTATTTCTAAAGCACGCAGAGATTCTTCCGGTATTTTCTGGTAGGTGACCAAATGGCCGATATTATGTAATAAACCAGCAACAAATGGTCTTTCTGTACCTAAGTCCTGACAATAATAGGCCAGTAAGCGGGCTGTTACGGCACAATATACGCCATTGAACCAGAAGTCATATATATTAAAATAATCATTGGTAAAACCAGAGAAGCTATCAATTACTGACGTTGCCAGCACCAGATCATGAACTTGCTGGATACCTAATAAGTTAATGGCACGGGTGATGGTATCGACTTTTGATACCAAACCAAAAAATGAACTATTAACTAATTTTAGCAATCGAGCTGTTATGGACGGATCATTGGCTACAATGTCGGCAATATCA
>JAPVVU010000043.1 GCA_028571885.1 Gammaproteobacteria bacterium
AAATCCCATTCCCTCTGGATGAAAAGGGGGGCAGCAGATAGTACTTTTAAAAAGGGATGAGTTCGGATAAAATAGTTGACTAATTTGGTGTGATATTTGTTGCTCAGCTTAAATGACTTCAATGACATACCCTTTAACCTGGAATAATCAGCGTATATTTCTTAATGACCACTGTTGAGCCCATGGTCACTTATTTTTCTGACTTTAAGAACTCGCTGCGCTCAGACAATCAAAGTCAGAAAAATAAGCAACCACAGGCTCTTTGTAAATAATATGCTGAATAGTTACAATTATTCCAGGTTCAACTCCAGAAAAAGGTAAGTTCATATGTCTGAAGCACCCGGCTACAATCTTAATTGTCAGAAATGTCAGGTACAGTACAAACTGGATGATGTTGCTTTTGACAAATCGTGTCAAAACAAACACACATTTTTGTTTATTTGCCCCGAATGCGGCGATTATAAGGCAACGGCTATGGCTAATGTACCACAGGAACAGTGGAAAGAATTTGTCCCTGCGGATCAATTAGATGATTTATTACAAAGACATGCAGAAGCAATGAAAAGTCATTAAACACAATATTTCTCAGCTGTAGTCGCTGAGAATTCCTGAGTTCGCTCTAATTGCTAACGGGTTTCTTAATGAACCCTTTTCTTAATGAACCCGGTAGAGAGCATGACAAGCAGTGCAGGTTGATAATATTTGGTTTAATTGTGACAGGCTGTGATCCTTATCACCCAGTGACTCTGCATCCATCGCCATTTGATCAAAGGCTTTGTGAGTTGAAAGTCCCATTTTTTTAGTGGCAAGTGGTAACTTAGCCATGATACCCGCGGGTACATGGGCCAGATCACCCGAACCCACTTTTTTTGCGGCATTAGCAATTTGAGTCATATCGTCTTTTTCAATGCCGTCAGTGATCTGTTGAACTGCAATTAAAAAGTTTCGCATTTCAGTTAAGAAAAAAGTGCGTTCAGAGTCTTCAAAGAGTATTGTGGTTCGACCATCGGGAGCAAGTTCTGTATCACCGCTTATAATAAATTTATAAGCAAGAGCAGAGGCTATTGCAGTCATAATTAAAAATAAAATCCAGCCTAATTTAGCCATTTAATGTATACCTTTCTTATTTAATGCTTTTCCATATTCTTTATCCGTGCCATTAATATGTTTGATTAACCAGTCTTTAAGAAATTCCAGGGTATCAACAATAGTGACATCTGAATTATTTTTATACTCTTCTAAAAAATGGTTAACTTTATCGATGAACGCTTTATGCTGCAGTTTATGTGCAGCTATATCAGCGTAATCATTGTCTTCCATAAGCTGCTCTTCTTTTTTAAAGTGGGTTTTTGTATAATCAACCAGCTCATCTAATGCTTTTTCTTCAAATTCTTTGCCAGTATAATAATGCACTGCTGTTTGCAGTTGATTGATCAAATTAAGCAATTTTTTGTGATCATTATCCATTTCTTCAATGCCGACACTGTATTCATCCTTCCAGACCAGATAACGGTTGGCCACCATTTTATTATGAATAAAAGGGATGGCTATCACGATAACCAGCATAATCCATGGCAGAGGGTGATCGGGTCCCATTAAGAAGCCCAGACCAACCATGACAATTGCTGTGACTGTTAATAAAACCATGCCGAAAGTACCAAGTGCTCTAAACATCATTTTCTCCTAAACATATTCTTCTAAATAGCTTTAATAATTACTTAATTAATGACTGGTGCCTTCTTCCAGATGCGTTTTATTATAAACATTATATTTACCAGAAGGCTTTTTCATTGGCAAACGTGTGACTTCTTCGAGTGTTTGGGCATCATAAACAATAATCGCCCCGTCATCTTCCCATATACTCAGCAAAGCATAGCGCCCATCTTTAGTGAATTCAACATGTGCTGCTGTTTTTCCCGGTACTGGTTGTAAAGTTTTAACGATTTCTAATGTCTTTTTATCAATGATATGAACCAGATCTTTATGAGGTCCAAAAAAAACATCCACCCAGGCATAAGGACTTTTCTCATGACTGCGCATAAAAAAACCGGGTCCTTTGGTTTTTATTTTTTTAATCGTCTTCCAATTGCTGGTATCAATAATAGAAACAATGCCTTCTTTTATATTTGGGGTGGCAATAACACGGGTATCTTTATACTTCCAGCTGATGCCTGAACTCAGGTGAGGCATGCCGGGCAAATCAATATCGCTGACTTTACGTCCGGAGGCAATATTTATGACCTGACCACCCTGTGGTAAGCGTTCACCTTTTGGCCGGGCAGCACCAATAATATGTGAGTAATTTTGATCAAAGAAAAAATCATCCAAATAGTTATTGAGTTTTATTCGGCGTATGCTAAACGGCTTGCCTGTATAGTCAGGCATTTCATATCGATAATCGTGAACAAATATTTTTTTGTCAATATAAGGGATTTCCCAGACTTCCGGGAAATCTTTTAGAGCCAGAATAAAACTTTGTCGGGGTGCTGCTGTGTAGACGGCACTCACCCGTGAACTTTCACCCGCTTCATTGACCACAGGAATCAGCTTAATGGGGGATAAATCATGAGCATTAAGTATCACAGCAGTATGGGGTAAAGTGTTTCCCACGATAATATATTGTCCATCATCTGAGACTGCCAGATTTCGAGTATTAATGCCGACTCGAATGTCTGCAATCACTTTTAGATTATAAATATCAAATTTGGTTATCCAGCCGTCACGAGAGGCAAAATACACATATCGGCCATCTTTGGAGTACTTGGGGCCACCATGCAGGGCATTATGGGTTTTGAGGCGATAGATAGGTTTAAATTTGTCACCATCAAGTAAAGTCACATGATGATCACCAATTTCAACCACCAAAAACAGGTTCTGTAAATCCGCTGTAAAAACAGGCGTATCACCCAATGTTTCAGGTGCATTTGTTATCTTATGGCTTTGTTTGATTGCGCTCATGTCCCATTCAGGTGAATGCTCAGGTTTGCTGTAGATGTATTTGACCAGTGTGTCGATTTCAATATTGGACAGCAATGTGTCAAAAGCCGGCATTTGAGTAGCAACACGACCATTTTTAATGACTAAAGCGGCTGCTTCAGGCTTTAGACGTTTGAAGCTTTGCGGAATAAGAGGAGGGCCGACAATACCGAGCCTGTCTTCGCCGTGACAGCTGGCACAATGCTTTTTAAATATTTGTTTCTTAAGATCTTGTTTCTTGGAAGCCTGAGTGCTGTTATTGATAGTGCCGGCATAAGCATTCATACAGAATGAAACTGTCAGGAAAAAAACAGGGATTATTTTCATAGAGTGATATTTATTTTTTGAGAGACTATTTCAGATTATAGCCTTAGAAAAGTAATTGAACCATTGATTCTTGTCAAGAAAAAAAGGACAAATGAGTATCACTCTAACGGGTCTGAAAAAATACTCGTTTCCTTTATACTTTTGTCATAATGTTGCTTCAGCCAATTAAAAAATATCTGTTTTTCAAGGGGCTTGCTCATGAGATATCCCTGAGCAGTATCGCAGCCGAGTTTTTGCAAATTATTATAGATATCGACATGTTCAACACCTTCGGCAACAATGCGAAGTCCAAGATTGTGACCTAATTCAATGGTTGAGCGGACAATAACATCATCACTTTTATTTCTATCAACTTCCATAACAAACGATTTATCAATCTTCAGCTCATTAACAGGGAATCTTTTCAAATAAGCCAGTGAAGAAAAACCAGTACCAAAGTCATCTATAGAAAGAATAATACCCATAGCTGAAAAAGCACTTAAAACATCCAGAGAACGCTTTGGGTTGGACATCATCGCACTTTCAGTGATCTCAAGAGTAATGTATTTACTTTCAATATTGTATCTCTTTAAACAATCTTTTACGACCACACACATTTTACGGTTTCTAAGATTTTGTACGGAAAGATTAATAGAAATATTGATGAGAAAACCAGACTTATGACAGTCACTGCAAAAAGATATGGCTTGTTCAATAATCCATTCAGTTAAGTCATTGATAAAACTAACTTGTTCCGCCAGCTTAATAATATTTTCCGGGTTAACAAAACCCGAGTCTGGATGATTCCATCGAAGCAGAGCTTCTGCACCTGAAACTTTATTACTGGTTAATGAGAGTTTGGGCTGAAAATATACCTCCAGTTCATTATTTTCAAGTGCTTTTTTTAGATCGGCAACCAGTGCAAGCCGATCAATTGAATTATCGTCTTCCTCAGGATTATAGTGACTATAATTTCGATTGTTTTTCTTTGCGACGTACATGGCAACATCTGCATGTTGCATTAATGTATGAATGTCTTCACCATCGCGTGGATAGACAGCTATTCCAATGCTAACGCCAATATGAAGTTTGTGGTCATTGACATTAAAAGGAATTTCGATTGATTCATTGATTTTTTCAGCAGCAATGATTGCCTGAACTGCATTGGTATCAGGTAATAAAATAGCAAACTCATCACCGCCTAAGCGGGCAATAGTATCATTATCCCGTAATAATTTTGTAAAGCGTTTACCCACTTCTATTAATAGCTGATCACCAATATGATGTCCGAGTGTATCATTGACTTCCTTGAACTGGTTAAGGTCAAGTATAAGCAATGACAGTTTATTTTTATTTCGTCTGTATAATGATAAATGGTAGTTTAACCGTTCTTTCAACATCGCTCTATTTGGTAAACCGGTGAGCTCATCGTGTAATGTCTGATATTCTAACTTTTCTTGTCGGCTGGCGACTTGAAGCCGCATTTCTTCATAGGCATTAACTAATATCCTGGTTTCATTTGTTTTGGTATGCTTTTGAAGATCATGATGACTGCCTGTTACTTTTGATTTGAGTGCATCAGCAATAGCGGCTATTGGTTTAAATATCATGCGTTCAATTGAAATCAGCATTGATACAATATAAAAAATAAAAAGCACAATTATTGTGCTTAAAATGATATTTTTAGTTCTTGCCGTATTGGTTAAACGTGTAACAATTTCTTTATCCTGATTTTTTAATGTATGTTGTAATTCATCTAAAAATGATAATAATTGCGCCAGTTTCGGAATAATAACATCATGCATCATCGAAGTATCAGTACGCCATTGTGCTGAATTGTGAATTTCTTTAACCTGTTCGAATCCAGATTTCCATTTATGAGCAGCAGTTAAAATCTCTTTAACTGCATTAGAACCTTCAAAATTAAGTTTATTCTTTCGGTCAAGAATTTTTAATTGGGCAATATTCTGCACAAACTGTACATAATATTTTTCAATATTAATTTCCTGTCGTTTTAGTCCTCGTTCATTAAATGAACCCATTCTATTGGCAATATAAATTCTAAATTCAGATGTGAGAGCTGACCAGATACGCTGTGTTTGAACAAAAGTTTTAAAGGTAAATAAATCATCAGAAATCATTTTATTGTCAAATTCGTCAATAGCAATAGAAATTGCACCAAAGATTTTGTTCGCACCAGGTTCTATTTGAGTAAAAACAATGTTTATAGAAGGATATTGCAGTGTTGAATTTGTTCGCACATTGAATAATATTTGTACCTCATCATCCAGTTCATGAATTAAAGTTTTAATTTTTTTCAGTGACTCACTGAGGCTATTTATTTTAAATTCAGGATGTTTTTGTAATTGGCTAAGATTTTCCTGGGCAATCTTAATATCTTGTGAATAATTTTTTCTATTAATCGACTGATCGGTGGCGATTAAAAAAAGATTAATAAAATGATAGGCATCAAAAATGTTGGTACGAATTTTATCGACTAATAGTAATTGTTTAGAAACAGAAGAGAGTTGAGAAAAAGCTTCATCAGAAATTTTGTTTGAATTGTAGTGGCTGATAATGGTGCCGATGATTAGCATACTGCCAAAAATAAGCGCCAGGGTAATAAAACGAGCCCTGAGACTAGGCATTTTTTGTTGTTTATGAGTCAAAGAGAAGCCACAACTTTTATTATTGTTAATATTCTTTTACATAATATAATCTAGTGCCTAGCTCATATTTTGTCAAAAAATAATGGAAAATAACAATTGGACGAAGCACTAATTTCTACTCATTAGTGTCCATTCTATTTCTAAATAGCTGTTTCTGAATAGTGTCCATTGAGTACCAGAGCATGTGATGCATTATTTCGCGATTTGATGCTAATCTGAGCGAAGTAATGTATTGCATGCTCTGGTACGATGCCTGAATAAAAAGTGGATACTATTTCGGAACTATTTAGCTATTTATAGAAGCACACTTGTTAAGTGATGCCAATTTCTTCATCAGTTAAATAACAGGCAGGATCTTCTGCCCAGAAGTTATCAGTTGTCTGCCAGGCTCTGACGCGAGTATTGCCATTGCAGATTTTTAGATACTGACATTTTGCACAACGGCCTTCAACGGGGCGAGGGCTTTGTTTGAGGCCTGCCATCAATGGATCAGAGGTGTCTTGCCAGATCTCTGAAAAAGGACGATCTTTCACATTACCAAGGGAATAATTCCACCACATGGTATCAGGATGAACTTTGCCGAGGTTATCGATATTAGCGATATTGACCCCGGATGAATTTCCTCCCCATTGATCCAGGCGTGCCTTGATCGCTTCAGCCTGCTCCGGGTAATGTTCTTTGACCCAATGGTAGAGATACAGACCATCAGCATCATTGTTACCCGTGACGTATTCACGATGGATCCCCTGTTTTATTTCATTGATGCAGTGTTCAAAGAGAAAATCCAGGGATTTTCGCGTTGCCTGGTGATAAACATCATCTTTTCGGTTCTTATTGCCCCGGCCTGCATAGTTAAGATGGGAAAGATAAAACTTATCAACCCCTTCGTCTTCCATCAGTTGTAACAGGTCAGGGAGCTCGTCAGCATTGTCCTGAGTCAGGGTAAATCGCAGACCCACTTTAATGTCATTTTTTTTACACAGACGAATGCCCTTGATTGATTCTTTATAGGCACCTTCTTTACGTCGAAAGACATCATGAGTTGCTTCAACGCCATCAATACTGATGCCGACATAGTTGTAATTGACGTCGGCAATTTTTTTGATATTTTCTTCAGTGATCAATGTACCATTGGTTGACAGTCCCACATAAAAGCCCATATCCCTGGCATGATGTGAAATTTCAAAAATATCATCTCGTAATAGTGGTTCACCACCTGATAGAATCAGTACCGGAACGCCAAAGCCCTTTAAATCATCCATCACTGTAAAGACTTCATCCGTGGATAATTCACCTTTAAAATGTGTGTCTGCAGAAATGGAGTAGCAATGTTTACAGGTAAGATTACAGCGTCGTATTAAATTCCAGATAACAACGGGACCTGGAGGATTGCGTTTAGCACCCAGAGGTGTTGGATTAATGACTTCGTTTAGGTATTGAGAGATTCTGAACATAATTAACCGTTTGATAAACTTAAGAGAATAAGTGTTTAATTTTTCAGGCGCAGGCCCGTTTTCTTTAAAATATTTTTACTGTAAAGCAGCTCATATCCAGCGCAATGTTCACCCAATAAGTTGATGATTTCCTGAACCTTTTCAGCGACTTCATGTTTACTCTTGCCATGCAGCATGGCGAAGAGGTTATAAGGCCATTCAGGTAAAAAGCGAGGGCGTTCATAGCAATGGCTGACAAAGGAGAGAGCACCTAATTGATGACCTAATTCAGCAATCATCTCATCAGGTACATTCCAGACAGACATAGCGTTTGCCCTGTAACCGAGCTTATAGTGATTTGGTACGGCACCAATGCGGCGTATTTGTCCCTGCTCCAGCATTATCTGCATACGCTGCTGCAATAATTCAGGTTCAATATTGAGCTGTTGGGCAATTGCCTGATAAGGTTCTTTGACCAGAGGCAGACCAGCTTGGGTGGCGGTGATTATTCTTCTGTCCAGATCATCCATAGAACTTTCTGTAAAATAAAATGTTTAAAAACAATAGCTTAAGCCTCGAAATGCAAGCCGACAAAGAATTCCTGTATTTTTGGCATATTATAGACTTTAAGCCCCGTTTTTTCTTCAATGGCCTGATTGGTTATATCAATTTGGGCTAACGACTCAGTTGCTAGAACATACCACATATTAAACTCATGGTCACGTTCATAATTATGAGCAACTTCAGAAAATGAATTCACGATTTCGGTGACTTCTTTAAAACGATCCGGTGGTACACGAATTGCGCAGAGGCTGAAACTACCACCCAGTTTCTGAATGTCATACATTGGACCAAAGCGGGTAAGGGTGCGATTTTCTAATAATATCCCAAGACGCTTAAGCAGCTCATCTTCAGTTATATCAAGTCTTTGAGCAACGATTTGATAGGGGTGATCAGCAATAGGAAAATCACCTTGCAGAGAATTAATAATTTTACGGTCAATATCATCCATCAATATTAAACCTCAATCTCAACAGCAGGCGCGATATTAACCCGAGCTACAATATTAACCATAGGCGCGATTTATGGCTAATGGCAGTGAAAAATCTTCTTCTAAATTGATAGAAACAGTTGCTATGGATATTTTTTTATTATCTTTTTTCACGTCTCTTTGCACATCTCGTGGCATAGCGTCGATAAGTTCTTTCTCGGGTGATGAGTTAAGTGGAGAAATTGAGCTGCTGATAATTTTATCAGGATCGATATAACGGGCACCACGCTGCTTAAAACAGTGTGTGCTGAATAATGGTTTATTTTTAATGCCCTGTAATTCTAAAATTTCGATAAGATCAGCCAGTCGTTCCAGCACCGATTCCCTGTCTTTACCATGAATCATAGAAAAAAGATTATAAGACCATTCAGGCAGGCGGCGAGGACGTTGATAACAGAGTGTGACACATTCAAAAGAAGCAATGCGCTGGGCAATTTCAGCGACACGTTCATCCGGAATATCCCAGACGACCATCGCGTTTGCCTTAAAGCCCAATTCGCGATGTTTTACAACAACACCAAGGCGTTTTATGGTGCCGTTTTGTTTTAATTGCTGCAGACGATTTAGCACTTTTTGTTCAGAAATCCCAAGTTGGGATGCAATGCTGGCAAAAGGTTTAGTGGTGAATTCCAGTCCATCCTGTATTGCCGCAATGAGTTGCTGATCTAATATGTTTAACGTCATTTTAAAAATACCTATTCTTTACTTTTAAGTAAAAATGCTTCTAACTATAACTCTTATTACCGAACTTTTAACACCATTCTCTTAACACCAGAGCGGAAAGCCCAAATCAATATGATAATCCTGTTCCATCGGCAGATTCATAACACTCAAACCCGCTTGCAGTTCTATCGCTTCTAAAACCTGTTCTACTTCATTTTGAGAACTGGCGGTGACAACAAACCAAAGATTGAACTGATGTTCTCGCTCATAATTATGATTGACTTGTGAGAAAGCACTCACGATGTTTGCCACTTCATCGACTCGATTTGCGGGTACCGCAATTGCGGCAAGGGTACTGACGCCGATACTATTAGGCTTAAATACTGGACCCACCCGGCTGATCATACCTCTTTCTTTTAGAGAACTCAGACTATCAATGATTTCTTGTTCAGTCACCGAAAAACCTTTGAGGTTTATTTCTCTGGCGATTTCAGAGTAGGGCTCAGAAACCAAAGGCATACCTTGCTGATAATCATTGAGTAATTGTTTTTCAAGTGCTGTAAACATCTATTATAACCTATGTTTTAAAAATCATTTTCTACAAGCTTATTTCTTATAAACCTATTTTCTTATAAACCTATGCGGTGTGCACGGGATGTAAAGAAGATACCGCTGGGTTTTTTAGCGGGTATACGTTTAATTTCTTTCAGTGTCTGTGTGTCATAAACAATAACTTGGTCAATGTCTCTAACAGAGACCCAGACGTTTTCACTTCTGGGTGTAAATTCCATGTGTAAGATGCCTTTCCCGGGCTGAAATTGCTTAATGATTTTAAATGTCTCAGAATCGATGACCTGTAAGGTATTATTATCAGGGAAAGCAAAGTTAACCCATATCTGGCGGTCATCAGGACTGGCCATAGCAAAGACCGGCTGACTATGAACCTTAATTCGAGAGACTTCTTTCCAGGTGTTAGTATCAACGACCAGTACTTCATGTAAACCAACTGCGGGTAAAAAAGCATGATTCCCGGCAATGGCCCAGCCTTCCAGATGAGGCATTTTATAAACAGGTAACTTCTTTTGTCCCTTGCCGTAGTGACTGAGGATTTTCGTTACTCCTTTCTCAGGATGCCATAGATCCAGTAGACTGAGACCATCTTCACCAAAGAGACCGGCGATATAATAACGGCCATTGGCACTAATTAAAGCATCATAGGGTGCTTTACCTACATTGTGATACTTCTTTATATTAGCCAAAGGCATATCTGACTTGGGTTTATTGGTCAGCTTATCCATCTGAACCTGCCAGATTTCATTACCATCATAGAGACTGAAAATAAACTGATTTCCAGGTGCATCCACCAGACCAACCGTCTTTGAAGACATATTGCTTTCGCCATACAGCGCCGGTATTTTGGCAATCAATGATAAATCATCAATAGCAAAGACATTCACACCGCCAGGCTCATAATTTGAAACAGCAATATATTGACCATCCTGGGAAATGGCACCGCCGATAGAATTGCCAGACTGCATCACACGTTTGCTGATTTTTCCTTTGAGTAAATCAATTTTGGTTAAACCGCCATCACGACCAAAAACAAAAGCATAACGGGCATCACGAGAAAAAACAGCGGATGCGTGAGATAAATCGCCGAGTCCTTCAATACGGCAAAGTACGGAAAGGGAACTATTATTAATGATCAAAACAGAACCATCCATGCGCTCAATAATAATGCCCAGATCACCTGTGGGTAAATCTTCGGGCATTTTACAGGCAGAAAAACTCACAGCGCTGAATAATAGACTCACTAAGGCTGCAATAAAAATTGCGATATTTTTTATCGGCTTCTTATTGACTTGTTTATTATTAAATAACGTCTTAATGAATAAAGAGTTGATGCTTAGCATTGTGTTAATTTGATTCCTGTCTGTTTAAATAAGCTTAAGGCTGTTTGTTTAGCTCAAGGCTGTTAGTTAAGCTCAAGGCTGTTTTTTTTGTCCCAACTGTCCCAACTGCAATTGTTCGACTATCCAGACAATTTCATTCTGTTTTAATATTGGTCCCCAGGGCGGCATGGGTGTACCCTGGCGGCCATGAGTGACAGCATTGATTAAGTATTGTTTGGGCAGCACAGAAACTCGTTCTGGAAGCAATGAAGGACCCAGACCACCTTTAAGTGTCATACCGTGACAGGAACCACAGTCCTGCTGTACCATATAAGTGAGTTCTTGTTGCCGCTCAATACTTATGTTTTGTGTACTTTGGCTCTGTAGATTTTGTGCGTTTGTGTCCTGTGCGATGGATAAGACCGGCGGTGCTAGAAAAGCCATTATTGCAGCAAGCAGCAAAGCAAATGTCTTCAAAAGCTGTGGTGCCGACTTCTGCTGTAAAAAAAAGAGTTGCATCGCTGATAAACCCACCTTTAAAATCATCACTAAACCAAAGCTCTACCCATTTATTAATAACGTTGTCTGAGTGTCACAGTATCGAACCTTAAGGTTAACTGCTTTGATTTAGATCAAACTTGAAAAGGCTTTTTTTTAGTGTTTTAAATAGTTCAATTTTATTTCAAAATATTTATTGATATAAATCAACAAAAGCTTTGATTAAAATACTAATTTACTTAATTAATTAGGGGTTATTTAAGGCTAAGTTATTGAATATGTAGGCTAAGCATTACAAAAGTAGTGATTATGGTTGATCTAAATCAAGGTGTAAGGCGTTTTGAGAGAGTTATTGTTACACCGTGCTCAAAACTAATTTTTCCTTAAGAACTTGTTTTTTTAGAGTAACAAGCCTTAAGTCATTCCTCCAGGAGATAGAAAAACAATGAACATTTTTAAACTGGGTAAACTCACTGCTGCTGTTGCTTTAGCAAGTGCTATTGCTGCACCTGCAGCTATGGCTGCAGCAGCGAAGCAACCGACATTATCGGAAGCTGATTTTGAGAAAGCCAAAACATTATACTTCCAACGTTGTGCGGGCTGTCACGGTGTTTTAAGAAAAGGCGCGACAGGTAAAAGCCTGGAGCCTAAAGAGACTATGAAGAAAGGTCAGAAACGTCTTGAGAAGATTCTGACTTATGGTACTGAAGGCGGTATGAATAACTTTAATGACATCTTCTCTAAAGATGAAATTAAATTAATGGCGACATACATTCAAATGGATCCACCAATTCCACCTGAAATGCCTATTTCTTTAATGCAGGAACGTACCAAGGTTTATATTGAGCCTAAAGATTATCCTACTAAGCCATTACATGGCCTGAACTGGGAAAACTTCTTTGTTGTTATTGAACGTGATGCCGGTAAAATTGCAATTATTGATGGTGATACTAAGAAAATCGTTGCTCATCTTGATGCCGGTTACGCCGTTCACGTTATTAAAGGACAAGAGAATCACAAGCTTGATAAATCTGCAGATGTTGCTGGTCGTTTCTGGTATACCATTGGCCGTGACGGCAAGCTGAATAAATTTGATTTATGGCAGACACCTGACAAGATGTTAGTCGCTGAAACACAAATTGCTTATGATGCACGTGATGTCGCGGTATCAGGTGATGGTAAATACGTCATCGCTGGTGGTTACTGGCCTCCACATTTTGTAATTGTTGATGCAAAAACAATGAACATTTTTAAACTGGGTAAACTCACTGCTGCTGTTGCTTTAGCAAGTGCTATTGCTGCACCTGCAGCTATGGCTGCAGCAGCGAAGCA